>CAYGZI010000061.1:0-15416 GCA_964354245.1 uncultured Planctomycetaceae bacterium | reverse complement strand
GAGGGTTCCGCCTTTTGCCCTATGGACTCCGACTTCCCCCTTCCGACTTCCGACTTCCCCAGCAAGATATTGGCCGGCTTCAGATCGCGGTGGATGACGCCCTTCTGATGGGCGTAGTGGACTGCCTCGGCAACTGCCTTGACCAGCTCGGCCGCCTCGCGCGGAGGCAGCGGCCCTTGGGCCACCCGGGCGGCGAGGCTTTCTCCCTCGACATAGCCCATCGAGAAGTAGTGCTGCCCTTCGTGCTGGCCGACCTCGTGGATCGGCACAATGCCCGGGTGGTCGAGCTGTGCGGCTGCCTCGGCCTCGGTGTAGAAACGCTTGATGTCCTCCTCCCCGGCCAGTTGCCCGGCAAGGACCATCTTGAGGGCCACTATGCGGTTGAGGCTTATCTGCCGGGCCTTGTAGACCACGCCCATGCCGCCCCGGCCGAGTTCTTCCAGGAGTTCGTAGTCGCCGAAGTAGCGGATTCTTGTCCCCAACGGCGCGGCAACCATAGCCTCGGGCGGAAGGGTTGGCGCCTCCGCCCCGTCAAGTTTCAGAGAATACGTCTCTTCGACAGCGGGTCCCATCGCCCCGGCGAGGGCCTTCATCCGGTCGTGGTCAGCGAAGAAGGCCGCGAGATCCTCGGCCAGCTCCGGATGCTGGGCCAGCAGTTGCTGCCGATCCGGCGCCTTGCCCGCCGCGTCTGCCTCCAGGAAGGCGGCAACGACACTATCCAGCGGTCCGCTGCCGGACGAGCGTTCGTTCTGCGCATCTGCCATAACCTGCCTCCCGTCGTTTCAAACAGACTCCCGAGGTCTTGAAGACTCCGGAAGTCTTCGGACATCGTCCCCCTACTTCAAAGAGAGCCCGACCGCCAAGGGATTGTGCGCGCCAAGATGCACAGACGAGGGCCGATCGCTCAAGCGGCGAACCGCCGGCAGATTGCGCCCCCGACAAATGCCAAGGCGAATCCTGAGCCAGTTTATAACCTTCCGGGCCGCGGAATGCCACCACTTGGCACCATCGGAGGGGGATTCCAGGAAGCGTCCGTCCCACTGGTCCCATGGCGGGCAAGGGTCCGACGCAAGCGCCGCCGGCTAATGGGTCATGGCATAGACGGCGATGTTCAGGGCGAGCTTGCGCCCGTCCTCGGGGCTCACGCCGCGGCCCACGTTGCAGCGGTTCTCCATGGCGAACGCGCAGCACAGCCCGTCCTCGCACATCACCGCCACCAGACGGCCCTTCAAAAACAGGCCCTCCAGGTGGACGTCCACGTTGCGGTGCAGGCTGCGGACCCGCTGGATGCGGTAGAACGAGCGGTAGATGGGATGATCGTAGGGCATGGCCTGCACCTTCTCGCCCGGGAAGACGCGCGACAGCTCGCGCCGCCAGGCCGCGGGGAACGCCGGATTGGTGCAGCAGCCGGAGGCGAAGAGAAACCCACCGTGCTCCAAGTACGTGCGCAGGTTTGCCAGCTCGGCGTCGGAGAGCACGAAGTCGTTGTGCCCGTTCATGAAGAGGAAGGGGGTCTCGAAGATGGCGTCGGTGCGCAGGGAGACCACGCGCTCGTTCTGGACCGGGATGGTCGAGACCTGGGCGACCAGCTTGGCCATGGCCTGGCCGACGTCGCCGCAGTCGCGGCCCGAGCTTTGGCCGTAGCTCACGCGCCCGACGAAGAAGGAGGCGAGGCGGTCGCCGGGGGGTTGAGCGAAGGCCGTGCCGGCCAGGCAAAGCAGGGCGATGAAAGCGGAAAGCGGAAAGCGGAAAGCGGACGCCGAGGCGAACTGACTGGTTTCCACTTTCGGCCACCAACTTCGTCGGTGCCGGCTTTCCGCTTTCCGCTTTCCGCTTTCCGCTCTCATCACGTCAGCTCCCATCGTTTTCGCAGCGACCATTCGGCGCACAGACAGCCCGCCAACATTGCCAGCACCCAGCCGTTGACACCAACCGGCCTGCGGTGAGAGACGTCCTGGCGCGGGCGCTCGGCCCGGGCCTTGATCTCCCGGACCAGCTTGCCGGCGTCGGAGCAGTCTTCGCAGCGCACGGCCAAGCCGTCGCTCAGCGCGGCCCACTGGCGCAGGGCTTCCATGTTGCGGGCCGTATTGTTGAACTCGGCGGACACGTCGCTGATCTCCAGCGAGCGGCTGGCGAGCACGCCTTGCGCCGCGTCCACGACGGATGCGGCATACAGCCCGGGCCGCTGGGCCGGAAAGGCGATTTCCACCGACGCCCCGGGCCGCAGCTCCACGGCCTGATCGGCCACCGGCCGCTCCTTTTCATCCTTCACCAGCACGCGGTAGTTCTGCGGGGCGGCCTGGGAGGCGCGCGGGTCGGGGCGCCGCCGGACCGTCAGGCGGATGCGGGGGCCCGGCTGCATGCGCTGGTCCGGGACCACGATCGCGACAAGCTCGCGCGAGCCCTCGGCCAGGTGCCGGAAGAGCTGCTGCCAGAAGCGGTCGAAATGCTGGGGCTCGCTCGGCTTGGCCAGGCGCCATCGCCAGAAGTTCTGCACGCAGATCACGGCCGACAGGCCGGCGCCGTAGCGCTGGCACGCCATGAGCGGGGGCCCCGAGTCCCGACCGCCGGCCGAAGGATAAACGGCCCAGACCTGGGCGCCGGGCTTGACCGAGTCCACCACCGCGTACTGGGAGAAGGTGGGCAGATTGGCCCAGGCGGCGCGGTGGTTGCCCCCCTCGCCGATCTGAAAGACGGGATGGCTCAAGGCGGCGCTGGTGATCTGCGGGCGGAAGCTAGTGCCCTCCGGCCCGCGGCGGCCCGCCGGGGCGAACCGCACCGGCAGGAGCTGCTCCAGCCGGCTGCCCTGCCAGGAGGCGTTGAACGTGTCGGGACCGCCGATCATCAGAACGCCGCCGCCGTACTGTGCGCAATAGCAGGCCAGCAGCTCTTGCTGCGCAGGGCTGAGGTCGCCGGGCCGAAGGTTCGACAGCACCACGACGCGGAACTTGGCCAGCTCCTCGCCGGTCTTGGGGAAGCCGCCCACCAGGTCCTTCTCGTCCTCGCTCGATTCAAAGAAGGCCGACCCGCTGGCCGTGCGGCTCAGTCCGGAAAGCTTGACCGCGCGGTCGCCCGAAAGCGCCAGGCGGATGAACTTGTAGTCCCAGGTCAGGGCCCCCTGCACAAACAGCACGCGAAAGTCCTTCTCGCCCTCCACGCGGACCACCGCCGAGCCCGACGTGGACGGACACTTGATCGCCGGGTCCGCGGGCGGCACCAATTGGACCGTATAGCGATAGAACCGCTCGTCGTTTTCGGTGACGGAGAAGCTCTCCTGCCATGCCCGGGCGCCTGGGCCGGGCGAAATGGTCTTCTTCTGGGCGAGTCGGCCGTCGCGCAAGAGGAGCAGATCGAAGCCGGGCAGTCCCAGCGAGCCGGTGGCGCGAAGCCGGGCCGCGACCTGGAACTCCTGTTTCGGCGAGGCCAGCGGCGGGGCGACCACGTGCTCCAAGGCAAGGACCTGGCTGCCCGTCTCGCGCCCGCAGCCGATGCCGAAGAAAGGAACCTGATGCTCCGCCAAGGCGGAGATCGCCCGGGCATTGTCGGCGTCTTCGGTGGCCACGCCGTCGGTGAGCGCGATCACCGCGCGCGGGGGGCGGTCCGAGAGGGCCATGCTGCGCACGATGGCGCGGGCAAGATTGGTCTGCTTTCCGTCGGGCCGGGCAGCGGCGATCTCGCGGCCGTCGGCGCTGGCCGCGTCCTCGGCGAACAGGAGGGCCTGGGGGCGCAGCTCGGCCGCTTTCAGCGCCGGCAGCAGACCGCTGCGGGCCAACTGCACGGCTTCGCCGTAGCGGGACTGGCCGCCGTGGCGCAGCGACATGCTCTCGCTGCGGTCCACCAGGAGCACGACCCGGTTGCTTTTTTTCTCTTCTTCCTCCGACTCGACGAGCACCGGGCGCGCGGCGAGGATCACCAGCGCCACAAGCACCATGCCGCGCAATGCCGCCAGCACGGCCGCCTCGCGCCACGGCCGGCCGTACTGGTGCAGCGAGCGGGCCAACAGCAGGAGCGCGGCGACCACCAGGGGCAGTCCCCAGAGCCAGGCCAGCGGGTTTTCGAAAACCAGGCGAGTCATCGCTGTTCAGAAAGTTTCTGGAAGTACTTTTCGATCGACTTGCGATAGGCCGGCGGCAGGCGCGAGGGATCGATGTAGGTCTGCTTGGCCTCTTTGGGTGCCGGGGTCGTGCCGGGGGCGACTTCGCGGCGGAGCGGCTCGATCTGACGGAGCAGGCTCTCGATGATGCGGATGTCGAGGACGATCTTGGGCCGTTTGAGCTCCTCCTGGAGCTTGCCCAAGACGTCCTGCGTGCGCTCGTTGTAGCCGTAGATGCCGACCAGGCCGGCTTCGATGCTGGCCATCGCCTCGCGCCCGAGCTTCGAGTCCATCCCTTCCGACTGCACGCCGGCGCTCGCCTGGCGCTGCGCCATGCTCTCGAGCCGACGCATGCCCTCCGCCAAGGCCTCTGTGCCTTCGGGCTTGAGCGGCGAGCCTCGCCTCTTGCCCACGCCGGACGGGCAGCTCGCGTCGAAGGCCCGCGAGACCTGCTGGAGGCCCTTGCGCAACTGGCCGGAGGCCTGGCGCCGGGCGGCCGAGCCCTGGGCCTGGGCGAGCTGATCGGCCTGGGCATCGAGCCTCTGCTTGTTTTGGTCGCCAAGCGCGTCGCGCAAGGGCAGGCCGAAGCGGGCGCTGGTGGGCCTCTCGTCGGCCAGGCGCTTCATCTCGCCGGTGATCGACTTGCTCTGCTCGGCGCTTTGCCCGGACTGACCGGGCGATGAGCCCTGCTGTTCGGCCTGGCCCAGTTGGCCGATCTGATTGTCCAGCATCCTCTTGAGCTGGTGGGCCGCGGCCAGCCCGGCCCGCTCCTCCTGGCGCTCCAGAGCGTCGTCGAGCTTCTGGATCTCGGCGGCGGCTTCGCCCGCCAGGGCGGCGGCTTGGCCCGTCATGCCGGGGGCGGCGGAGTTGCCAGACTGCATGGCCTGAGCGGCGCGGCCCATCGCGCCCTGCGCAGATGCCGACTCCTTTTGGCAATTGCCCATGCACGACGAGTTCTTCTGCGCGCACTCCTGCAAAGACTTCTGGAGCTCGCGCTCGCGCTGGGCTGCCCGGGGCATCGTGTAAGGGCTGGCCAGATCGGGGCTCCGCTCCAAATCGCGCTGGGCGGCAAGGATCTTCTTGACCGTCTCCCGGACCGACTGGAGCTGCCCCTGGCGGTTCTGCGCCTGGGCGAGCCGCTCGGCCAGGCGCGCTCCGCGATCTTCCGACTCGCGGCGGGCGGCGTCGGCGGCCATTGCATCGGAGAGCTTCTGAAGCCCTTGTTTCAGGCCCCCGGCCGCCTCCTTCTTGGCCCCCGCGTCCGCACCCTTGCAGAGCTTGTCGCACTGCGAATCGAGCTGCCCTCTTTTGTCCTTGGTCATCTCCTTGCGGAGCTCGGAGGCCGCCTCCTGTTGATCGGCTTGTTGCCGGTCTTGCGCCGGCTCCTCGCCGGCGACTTTCTGCAGCTCATCGAGCAGCTCGCGGGTCTTCTGGGTCGTCTGTTGGAGGTCGCCGGACGAGGGTTTCTCGGGCTGCTTCTCGATCTTGCCGTACTGGGCGATCTGCTCGTCGAGACGCTGTTTCAGCGAGGGCGCGCCGGAATCCTGGCTCTGCGCCGCCTGGGGGTCAACTTCCTTGGCCGGCTTACCGGCAGCCGTTTCGCCGGCGCGCTTCCGGGCCTCTGCGATGTCTTTCAGCAGGTTCTCGCGGAACTGCTTGCGCGCGGCGGTCAAGGCGGCCAGGGCCGTCTCCTCCTTGCGCAGCGACTCGTCCAGCTTGCCGCCCAGCAGGCTCTTCTGGGCCTCGCTCAGCGTTGTGGCGGACTGCTGGAGGCGCTCGTCCATTGCGGCCAGCGCGGACTCCTCCAACTCGCCTTCCGCGTCGGCCGCGAGATGGCGGGCCGAATCGCTCAAGTCCCCTTCTTCACGGGCCAGGGCCTCGCGATGGAGCTTCCGGTCCGTGGCCGGCTGTTCCGCCGATCTCTCTTGCCCGCGGGTCTGGCGAATCACCTCGGCTTGGCGCTGGATCATGTCGGTCAAGCGCTCCAGCAGGCCATAGCTGGGGCCTTCGCGCCCGCCGGGGATCTGTTTCAGCTCCTCGCGGAGCGGCGTCACCTCGACGAAGTACACGTCGGACTCGAAACTCTTCCCGTCGGCGGAGGTCGCCCGGGCGGAGTAACTCACCACGTCCCACTCCTTGGCCCCCAGGGCCTTCAGGTCCAACTCCGGCTGATAGATGGCGGAACGGGGATCCGCGGGCGGCGGCAACTCGTGCCGCTGGGGGGCGCCGCCGTTGACGGCCGTGGACCACTCGACCTGCTTCAGCGGCCGGTTCGACGCCGCCTCGATCTCAAGCGGCACCGCGTCCAGCGGCGTGGCCCGCACGTCGCCGCCGGGCTTGGTGATGCGGATCTCGCCCCAGGGCGGGTCTTCGCGCGGGGGCTCGGGGAGCGGCTCCTTGGGCAACGGGATCTCCAGCGGCGGCTCCTCCTGCCTTGCCTCCGGCGACGCGCCCTGGGCCGCTTTCAAGTGCTGCCACGGCCGGAACAGCCCGTAGAACAGAAGCGTCAGCACGACCATCGCCGCCAATACGCCGAAACGCGCAAGGATCGGCGCCGGCGAAAACGGCCGGAGCGGCGGGGCCTGAGCAACGACGTTGCGGGTCTGACGCTCGATGGGCTCGGCATACGGGTGCGGCGGGTCCTTGCCTTGTTGCTGGAGATAGACGAGCGTGTTCAGGCGGTCCATGAGCGGGGCGTGGGCGTGCTCGATCGAGGCGGCCAGCAGCGACCGGTTGTCCTGCACCACGGCACAGTCAAACGCGATCGCCATCCAGGCCAGGATCGCCGCGATCGCAAACATCACGGACCAGGCGGTCGCCGCGGCCTCGGTGGCCACCAGCCCGCAGCCCATGCCCAGCCCCAGAAGCAGCACCAGGCCCGCCGCCACCGTGGCCAAAACGATCGACAGACGCAAGAAACGCAGCCAGCGCCACCGCTGCGAAGTCCTGGAAAAGAGTTCTTCGATGGTCCCGTGCAGGTACATCACGCCCATCCTTTGCGCAAGGAAAGCCAGGTGGTTTCGAGCACCAGGGCGGCCAGTCCCGCCACGGCGAGCCACCACCAGATCCGCTGGTGGAAGATCTCGGCCTTCGGTGAGGGGCTAGGGGCTAGGGACTGGGGGCTAGGGATTGGGGGCGAGGCGCCCTGCTCTGAACCCTGAACCCTGAACCCTGAACCCTGAAACACCCACGCCTTGACCGTCTCGGGCGAGGCGGCGTAGGTCAGGCGCGATTCGTCGGGCGGCGTGTTGACGGCCAACACGCTCTCGACCTCGGGGCGGCCGTCGTAGTGGATCGCGTAGAGCCCCGGCGCGTCGGGGATGCTCAGCCGGGCCTGGCCGTTTGCCACTGGGGCCTGAGAGTCGAGAGTTGAGAGTCGAGAGTCGAGAGCTTGACTCTCGACTCTCAACTTCTTCAACACGACTTCGCTCGCCCGGCGCTCCGGCGCAACCTGCCAGACAACGCTCTCGCCGGGCTCAAAGGCGGTCTGCGGGTTCCTCTGTGCCCGGGCCTGGTCGAGGCAGCGGTCGAGAAAGGGGATGAAGGTCGGATGGATCGGCCAGTTGGTCTCGCTGCGGTCCATCGAGAACGCCAGGACGAACATCTTTCCCCTGGTCCCGGCCGACTCGAGCACCAGGGGATCGCCCTCGGCCGAAAACACCAGCGGCGTGGCTGCCGTGGCGGACTGCCCGCTGGCCACGGGCATTAGCCGCCGGTGGCGACGGACTTCGATTTCCGAGAGATTGCCGAAATCGGGCGAGCGGAAGGGCTGAAACACGGGGTGCTCGGTCGAGACGTAGCGGAAATTCGCAGTTGTCGGTTGCCGGTTGTCAGTTGTCAGTTGTCCGTTTGACGGTCTGACAACTGACAACTGATTACTGTCAACGTCGGACGAGACTTCGATTCCCAGCTCGCGCAAAAAGCCCACCACCGTAGGAGCCGCCTGGTCCACCACCAGCACCACGCCCTTGCCCGAGCTGAGACAGGATTTCACCAGGCTTCGGGCCGGGGCCGCCTGCAAGAAGTGGCTCTCCAGGCAGAGCACCTCTTCTTCCGGCGGCGCCTGGTTTTCGCGGAGGTCCGAGGCCCGGAGCACGCGCGTCGCCCAGCGGCCCTTCATCACCTCGGGCGACAGAGCGGCCTGCAAGAACGGCGAGCGGGCCAAGAGAGCCACGCGGCCCTCGCGCACGGGGGCCAACGCAAAGACCACGCGGTCGTCGGCCCCGAGCGCGTCCTGCTGGCCTTCGAGCCGCACCTCGCCCTGGAGCCATTGGGCCGGATCGGTCTCCCACTGGGCCGAGACCGCGATCGACTCCGGCTGGCCGGCCAGCTTCAGTTCGCGTCGGGCCACCTCCTTGTCGCGCTGGCGGAAGACCACAACGGCCGCCTTCTGATCGCCCTGGTGAAAGAGCCGCACCGTACACTCGGCGATTACGCGGTCGTCCAGGAACATGCGCTGGACGCTCGGCTGCGCGAGGGCCGCGTTCGGGCGGCTGGCCAGCGCGACCTTCGGGAACGTGAGTTCCACGTCTTCCAGGAACGGAAGCACCTGGCCCGCTTCGGTCCACTGGTTCTCCTGGCTGTCGCCTGCCAGGACGATCCGCTTCTTCGCGCCGAGCGATTGGCGCAAGAGGCTGTCGGCCGCGCGGAACGCCGCCAGGTAGGAGCCGCGCTGAAAGGTGGGCTTAAGGGCGCGGAGCCGGCCGATGGCCTCGGCCCGGTCGTCGCTAAAACCGGCCAGCACGCGCGGCATTGCGGCCAGCTCCACGACGGCGATCTGTTGCTCCCGCCCCGCCGCGGAGATTTCTCGCACCAGCTCGTCGCGTGCCTTCTCAAAGGCGCTATTGGCGACTCCGTCGCCAATCGCCTGGTTGCTGAGCGTGTTGTCGAGGATGTAGACGCAGCTCTCCTGGATCTCCACGTAATCGGTCCGGCCGGGCAGGTACGGCCAGGTGAACGCGGCCACCAGGAGCATCAGGGCCAGCAGGCGCAACAGCAAGAGCGGCCAGTCGCGGGGCCACAAAGGGCGCCTGCGGGCCAGCGGCTGGTCGTCCAGGAATTGCAGCGCGGAAAAGCGGACCAGGCTCGTCTCGTGGCGCCGGCGAAGGTGCAGCCAGATCGGCACCCCGACCGCCAAGGCCCCCAGCCACGCCAGCGGATAGAAGAACGCAACGCTCATAGCAGCCGCTTCCGCTCGTTGAGGAACATCGCCAGGGCCTCCCAGGGCTCCTTGTCCGTCCGGATGGGGCAATAGGGCATCTCCAAGGCCCGGAATTGCTCGCGGTGCTTGTCCATGTAAGCGCCGAACCGCTGGAGATACAGCTCGCGCACGGCCGGCGGCATCACCGATCGGCGCAAATGGGTCTCCAGGTCTTCAAACACCGCGTCGTCGCCGAACGGAAACTCCGTCTCGTCGCGGTCCAGGACGTGGAAGATCAGGCACTCGTGCCCCAGAAAGCGGAGGTTCGCCAGCGCCGCGGCAATGCTCTCGGCCGGCTCCAGAAAATCGGAGAAGAACAGGAGGATGCTCCGCCGGTGGACCAGGCGGATCGCGTGATCCAAAAGCGAGGCCAACTGGGCGCCGCCGGCGGGCTTGAGGTGCTCCAGGTGTTGGAGGATCGTGCCGAACTGGCTCGGCTTCTGCGAGGGCCGGATAAACTCCGCCCCCGCCCCCTCCTCGGACATGGCCAGCAGGCCCACCGCGTCGTTCTGATCCAGCATCATCAGGCACATCGCCCCGGCCACGGTCCGGGCCGCGTCGAGCTTCGATCCCCAGGCGTCGCGCCCGCGGTAGGCCATCGAGGCGCTGGCGTCGCACAGGATGTACACCCGGACGTTCGTCTCCTGCGTGTACTGCTTGACGTACAGCCGGTCGCAGCGGGCAAACAGCCTCCAGTCGAGGTGGCGCAGGTCGTCGCCCGGCTGGTAGTCGCGATACTCGCTGAACTCGACGCTCAGCCCGTGGAACGGGCTCTCGTGAATCCCCAGCAGGAAGCCCTCGACCAGGTAGCGGGCCTTCAGGTCCAGCCCGCTCAGGGCCTTCAGCACGTTCGGGTCGAACTGGCTGATCAGGTTTGTGGACCGGCGCGAGGCGGCCATGGCACTTACACCTGACCGTTTCGAGGCACTTGCCGGAGGACTTCGGTCACGATGTCGTCGGAGGACTTGCCTTCGGCGTCGGCGTGGAAGCTGCGGATGATGCGGTGGCGGAGCACCAAGGGGGCCACGGCGGCCACGTCGTCGCACGCCACGTTGTACCGCCCCTGACACGCGGCCCGGGCGCGACCCGCCAGGATCAGGTTCTGGCTCGCCCGAGGGCTGGCCCCCCAGCGAATCCACCGTTTGACCGATTCGCAGGCATCGGGCGCAGTGGGCCGGGTCGCGCGCGCGATCCGGGCCGCATAATCGACGACATTGGGGGCGGCCGGCACGCGGGCCACCGCCTCGCGAAAGCCCATGATCTCGTCCCGCCCCAGCACCGGGCTCAACCGGTCCAGCGGCGTAAACGAGTGCTGCACGATGATCTGCCGCTCCTCTTGCAGCGTAGGGTACTCGATCCGGACCTGGAACAGGAAACGGTCGAGCTGGGCCTCGGGGAGCGGGTAGGTGCCCTCCTGCTCGATCGGGTTCTCAGTGGCCAGGACCAGGAATGGCTCCTCCAGCTCGTAGGTGCGGCCCGAGACCGTCACGGTCCGCTCCTGCATCGCTTCCAGCAGGGCGGCCTGCGTCTTCGGCGGCGTGCGGTTGATCTCGTCGGCCAGGAGCATCTGGGTGAAGATCGGGCCGCGCGCGAAGACGAACTTGCGCCCGCCTTCGTCGCCCTTCTGGAGGATCATGCTGCCGGTAATGTCGGCGGGCATAAGGTCCGGGGTGAACTGCACCCGCTTGAACGCGAGCGCCAACACCCGCGACATGGCCCGCACCAAGAGCGTCTTGCCCAGGCCCGGCACGCCCTCCAGCAGGCAGTGGCCGCGCGAGAGCATGGCCCAGAGCGCGGCGTCGATGGTCTCCTGCTGGCCGACGATGCACTTCTGGACCTCGGCGTGGACCGCCTTGACCCGGGCCGGGAGTTTGGCCAGTGACTCGACCGAAGTGACGTGTGGTGCGGCGGGACTGACGGGCGGCGGGGCCTGAGCGGTGCCCGGCCGTGCCGGACGATCCTGCTTGGCCGAGGCCGCGTCGCTGCCGGTAGGCTCGAAAGCTGGCATGGGAGAATCCTCGGGGTCTTGTGCCCCCGCTCTTCGGCCGTCGGGAGACCACTTAATCTAGCTACTTCCGAAGTCGCTTACAAGCATCGCTATCGTAGCACAGGCATCTTGCCTGTGTTACTCCCGCAGGCTGGAAGCCTGTGCTACTAACCAAAGGGCGAGCCCGGCTCGCCCATATAACACGAGCCCACTGGGCAGCGGATTATGCGCGGGGGGGAGGCCATCGGTCCAAAGTTGGGATGGATGCCGCCTGCTCCTTCATCCGTGGTATCCGTGTCATCCGTGGCTCTCCCATCAAGCCTCGCGCGCTGCCCGCTTGCGGCCCGCTCAAGGCGGTTTCGGCTGATCCTTTGGCTTCGCCTCAGGCTTCGCGGCCTGCACTGGCGGCCCCGCGTCGGCCGCGGGCTCCTCCACGGTCATCGCCACGCAGAACGGCGCGGCGGGCGTCTTCGTGGAAACAAAGTCGATGCTGAGGACCTTCTTGTCCGGCTGCGGGTTCTCCCACACACTCAGGTGCAGCCGAAGGGTCAGGTCGCGACTCTTCGCGTCCGGGTTGCTGCCGGTCCAGACCACGCTTGCCCGCGTGGCCGGCTTGCCTTCATCGACATTGAACCAGTCGCGGATGTCCTGACCGTTGACCACGGGGATCACCTGCTCGCCGCCGTCCTCGTAACGCACCCGGTACAGGGCCACGGTGGTGCCGTCAGCGACTGTCTGTCCAAATTGGTCGGTGCAGGTCTGGGCGGCGTGCAGGATGTACAGCTTGGCCACGTGGGCGCTGACCTGGATCCCCTCGACCTTCACCGGCGCCTCGGGAACGAACTTGCTTCCCAACTGGACGCACGAGTCGCCGATCCGCATCCGCACGCCGGCGAACGTCTGCACCCCTCTGGGCAGCTCAGCAAGGTCGATGCCGCGGCCGCCTGGCACGTCCTGCACGAGCTTCCAGTTTGCCTTCGGCTGCAAATCGACGAAGGTGAGCTTGCCTTTAGGAACGTAGGGCGGACCCAGCGGTTTTTGCTCGACTCGTTCGGGAGGCGTTTCCGGCTTCATCGCCGCCTCCAGGGCCTTCATCCCAGGGACCAGATCTGGCTGCGCTCGCTGGGCAAGCGGAACAAAAGGCGACTCCCAGTCGAGGTGGATCGCCGCCAAGTGCTCGCGGACCACCCCTAAGTCCCACACGGTAACTTGCACTTCCATGCCGCCAATGGCCAGGCAAGAGCCTTTGGGGTCGAAAGCCAAGTCATGCACGGGACTCTCCTGGCGTGGGAAGACAAACAGGGTTTCCGGTGTGGGGAAGCGCCAGGCAGCGACACGGCGATCCTCCCCGCCGGAGACCAGCATCCGCCCATCCGCAGGAAACGCGAGCGCCCTCACCGGCCCTTGATGGGCGTGTTCCACGCCGCAAACAGGGGTCAATTCGGGAAGGGCAAGGATTTCGATCCGCCCGGAGGTCGTTCCTACCGCCAAGTTCTTCCCGTCGCCAGACAGGGCTAGGGAGGTCAACTGTTGCGCGAGCTTCGTCTGCCGGACGGTCTTACCGCCGGGGACCTCGCGGATCGCAATTCGGCCACTGGCGTCGCCTGTTAACAGACGAGATCCGTCGTCGAGGAACGCCACTTTCTCGATAGGGGCATCCGCAACGTTCCACCGCTCCTGGAGCTGCCCGGTCGAAGGATTCCAAAGGATGATCTGCCCTGTCAAGTCCGCGGAGGCCAGGAACCGGCCGCGGCTGTCAAACGCCAACGAGTTGACCCCCGTTCTATGGCCCTGGCAGCGCTGTTTGAGTTCGCCGGTCCGGGCGTCGAAGAGGCGAATGTCGTGGTCTACGGCCGGCACGTTGCCGAAGTTGTGGTTCCCCACGGCAACCAGCGTCCCCTGGGGATTGACGGCGACACAACTCAGTTCCCCCACACAAGCCGCGACCCAGGCAATCTCAGTGGGCTCCGCGCCGAGGTTCCATCGCATGACTTTCGTGTCCCAGGAGGCGGAGAAGAGCGCGGGGTCCTTGGGATGGAACGCGAACCTCAAGACGCTGTAGGTGTGGCCAACGAGGGTCCGCTTCGCCCGCCGGTCAATCAACCGGTACAGCACCACGTCCTTGTAGGCGGCCGCCAGCGTTCGACCGTCGCGGCTGGCCGCTAGTGCCACGACAGGACCCATCGCAGGCCGAAGGGCGAGGACCACCTCGCCCGTGGAAGCGTCCCAAAGACGGATCGTTTCGTCGTCGCTCGCCGTGGCCGCCAGTCCGCCGCTGAGAAACAGAGCCGCCTTCACCCGCGCGCGGTGGCCGGATAAGGTGACCAGTTCCCTCGCCCCGTGTACGTCGTAGATCTTCGCGGTACGATCGTTCGAGCCCGAGATCAGCCGGGTGCCGTCGCGGCTAAAGCACAAAGCGGTAATCGTGTCTTTGTGGCGCCCCAGGATGATCGGCTTGTCGTCGCCAGCCAGTTCGCGCAACTCGACCGCATGGTCCGCCCCGACGCAGGCCAGGCGCGAGCCGTCCGCGCTGAGGGCCACGCGGAGGCCGTCCACCTGATGCCCCGCGCCGGTCCGGAATGCGCGCGACGTTTTTCCCGAGGCGGTCTCGTAAACGATCACGTTATTGTCGGTCCACGCCACGGCGAGCTTGCTCCCCGCGGCGTCTATCGCGATCGCCTGGGCGTGCGCCGTGGACGAAATCCGCGGGAAGGAGGCTGTTCCGGGAGGAAGATGGAAGAAGTCGACGGCCCGGTCCCAGGTGGTGTGTGCCACGTTGCTGCCGTCGGGATGGAAGCGGATCGCCGGAAACGGCGTTCCGGCGAAGTGCGCGGTGAACGGCAAGGGTTGGCTGCTGGTCGCGTCGTGGACCAGGCCCAGCGACTCCACGTCCCAGACCCGCACCCCCGCCCAGCCGGCGCTGGCCAACATTTTGCCGTTGGGGCTAAAGTCAAGCGACCAGATCGCTTTGTTCACTCCACGGAGGCGGACAATTTCCTGGACGTCCAAATCCCCCAGGCTCGCCACGGCCTCACTCCGCAGGTCCACGCGGTCCTGCTCGGGGATCTCCATCTCCGCGTTCAGGCGGAGGTTCTCCAGCGATGACACGCTCCAACCTTGGGGCCTCGCGGCGCGCAAGGCGCGTGCCTCACTGAGCCGCGAGCGATACAAGGCAGCCTCGGCCAGTCGAGTCTTCTCGTCAGCCCGCGTTGCGTCCAACTTTGCCTGTTCCGCGCTGGATTCGGCAGCACCTCGCAGCATGGCCTGGTGGAGGGCGATCACGGGCGCGGCGGCCAATACAGACAGCACGAGGACCGCGACGGCCGCCGAGAGCGCGGCAACCACCGGATTCCGTTTGCACCACCGCCAGGTGCGGGCGACGGCGGAAATGGGGCGAGCCTTGATCGGCTCGCCCTTGAGATAACGTCGTAGCTCCGTTGCCAGTTCCTGGGCTGTTGCATACCGGGCCGCTGGATTCTTTTCCAGACACTTCAGGCAAATCGTCTCCAAGTCGCGGGGAATGAACTGGTTGAGCTTGCGCGGACGGGGCGGCAGATCGTCAAGCACCTGTTTCAAGATCATCCTCATATTACCGCGGAATGGCATTTCCCCGGTCAGCAGCTCAAACAGGATCACCCCCAACGAGTAAACGTCCGTCCGCCGATCCGCCTTGTGACCCTCGCCTTTCGCCTGCTCCGGCGACATGTAGGCCGGCGTCCCCAGCACCAGGCCCTCCGTGGTCATGGTCACCTCGCCCGCCTCCCGCTTGGCCAGCCCAAAGTCCATGATGTACGGCTCGCCCGAGCGGTCCAACATGATGTTGCTCGGCTTCAGGTCGCGGTGGATCACCCCGTGCTCGTGGGCAAAATGGATGGCGTCGGCGATCTTCACACACAACTCGGCCGCCTCCCGGGACGTAAACCGCTGGCCCGTCAGCCAGTCTTGAAGCGTTATCCCGTCGATAAAGTCGCTGACCGTATAGATCAACTCGCCTTCCATCCCCACCTCATGCACGCTGACGATACTGGGGTGCCGAAGCTGGGCCGCCGCCCGGGCTTCGCGCAGGATCTTCTCCGTCTCCTCCTGCGTCAGCGAGCCCTTGCGCGGCGTCTTCACCGCGACGAGGCGGTCCAGTT
>CAYGZI010000060.1:0-15553 GCA_964354245.1 uncultured Planctomycetaceae bacterium | reverse complement strand
GGCCTTCGTGCGCGCCGACTTGTGCGGGCTATCGAGCTTTGCCGTGAAGCTGACGCGGCCGCCCCGGTCGGCCCCGATCCGTAGCACGAGCACCTGATCCGGACGGCTGACGAAGGCCGTGCGCTGGTAGATCGCGTCACCCAAGCGGTAGCGGACCGTCGCCGTCGCCGCGTCGAGGTCGAGCTCTCGCCGATAGTCACCGGCCGCGTCGTGTCCCGGAAACTCCAATCGCAGGTCGCCGAACGGCTGATATGCCTGCTGGCGCAGCGGCACGCTCATGAACTCCTTCATGGCAAGCCGCTCGGCCTCGCGCTGCTTCCCCTCGCTTAACAGCCGGCGGATCGTCGGGAGATACTGCGCGGCCCCGGGATGATGGTACTCGTGCGGCCGGCCGGTCCAGAGCGTGTCTTCGTTGAACTGGAGCCGCTCCTCCCGGAGCCCGCCGAACTGCATCGCGCCCAGCCGGCCGTTGCCCACCGGCATCGCCTCGACCCAAGTCCGCGCCGGCTCGCCATACCACAGCACCAACGGCGACGCCGGCGCGGCTTCCGTTGCCGCCGGCGCACAGACGCATGGCATGCCAGCGCAGCCTGCTGCGATGAGAGAAGTCCAGAGGAATGATGAACGAATCATGTTCGGCTCTTGCCGATAGCTGACGGCTGAAGGCTGATAGCTTTACGGGCCCCCGGCGTCACGGAGTGCCGCCGCTACGATTACCGCCCGGCCTTGTATCCCTTGGCCCGCTCCACCAGGTTGCGGTCCTTGCAGACCTCGATCGCCTTGTCCAGGGCCTTGTCGAACTCGGCCTTGTTCGGGTTGCGCAGCTCGCGGTGGTGGGCCAGCTCGACGACCGTGCGGCAGGCCGGCTGGGCCAGCTCCGGCTTGTCCAGATACGGCGCAACAAAGCGGAGCGTCTCAACGTGGCGCACGGCGGCGGCCCGCTGGATTATTAAAGCCCGGTCCTCGTCGCGCCAGGCCAGCGGCATCGCCCGTTTCAGCAGGCCCAGCTTCTCCTGCGCTGCGTTCGGGTCGTTGAACCACTCGTCGCGCACGGAGATCACGCGGGTGAAGGCCCGCAGCGTGCGGACCCGCTGCTCTTCCGTCTTGGCGCCGGCGGCAAGTTTGAGCAAGTCGTCGGCCACCGTCACGTCGGGCCAATTGCACAGCGCGCGGACTGCGCCGTCATAGCGAGCGGCGTCGCGGGAACCCAGGGCGATGCGAACCGCCTCCAGCGACTTGGCGCCGCCGATGCGTCCCAGCACCGGCAGCAGAGCGGTCGTGGATTCCCAACTGGCGAGCTTTTGGTGCAGCTCCAGCACGGGCTCCGCCCGCCGGTCTTCGTCGGGGATCCGGTTGCAGACCGCGGTGATGGCCTTTTCCGCCTCGTCGCGCTCGCCGGGGTCTTTGAGTCCGAACAGGGTGAAGACCATGTTCTGAACGTCCCGCTCGCTGGCCAGGCGGCCCAGCGCGGCCATGGCCCTGCGGCGGACCTCGGCGCTGGCGTGCCGGGCCTCCTTCAAGAGGGCCGGCACGGCCGTTTGCGCGCGGCGCCGGTCGAGGATTTCGATGAGTTGGCCCCGCTGCCCGAGGTCCTTGGTGCTCTGCACGATTTCGACCAGTCTCGCGTCGGCTCCGTCGGCAAACATCGTTTCGAGGCTCTCGCGTGCGGCACTGCCCGGCTCGCCGCCCTTGAGCATCGTCTCCACCAAGAGCGGCACGACCGAGGCGTCGCCCACGCCGCCCAAGGCCCGCAGTGCGGCAGAGCGGACCTTCTCGTCCGCACTCTTGACGAGAGCCAGGACTCCGGGAAGAGCGGCCCGATCGCGCCGCCAGACAAGAGCATTGAGCAGTGCGATTTGCCCGGCGGGCGGGAGCTTCGAGAGCCCGGCCGCAAGCGACTCGATGTCCTGTCCTTTCATCGCCGCGACGCGGCCCACCGCAATACTCCGGGCGTCGGCATCGTCGCCCGAAAGCGAGTCGAGGATCGTGGGCGCGGCCCGATCGCCGGCCGTGTTGAGCATTCCCTGGAAGGCCGCCATGCGGATGGACCGAGGCTCCTGCGGCGAGTTGAGTTCCTTGTAGACGGCCGCGGCCTCCTTGGCCATGCCCCGCGCAAGCGCCCTATCGGCACATTGCAGGCACGCGTCGCTGATGCGGAAGCGGACCTCCCCTTGGGCCTTCAGCCGGGCATCGGCCAGAAATTGAAGAACGACTTGCGGCGAGTTGACTCTTCCAAACGCCCGGGCAGCAGCGGCGGCAACGGCGGGATCTTGCTCGAAGAGCGGTTGGCCCCCCAACGCCTGGCAGATGGCCGTCCAATCCGCACGGAACTGGAGGGCGCCCGCCAGCGCGACCTTGAGTTTGTTGTCCGCGGTCGAGCGGAGCTTCGTTCCCAGGATCGCCGTGGCGGTCGGCGCGGGATTGTTGGCCAGGGCACCCACGGCCGCGTCGCGCACCAGCGGGTCCGGATCGTCGAGCATCTTCGCCACGGCGTCCGCGCACTCCTCGTGGCCGATCCGTTCGAGTTGCTTCAGGAGCCAGATCCGGGCCCGGGCGGGCGTGGCGGGAACGAGCTTCTCGGCCATCAGCTTGCACGCCTCGATGCGCCGACCTTCGTTTCCCGGAGCGCCAAGCTTGAAACAAATCTCCTGCCACTGCTGCTGCGGCCCTTCAAAGCCCTTCTCCGCGCCCATGCCGGGCAGCAATTGCCCGAAGGTCTCTCTCAGGGGCTTCTCTTGCTTGCCACCGGCGGCCCACAGCGTCGCAACAACGAGCATTACCGCCATCGAGAATATCGCAGCCAATCGGACCGATTTCATCGCATATCTCCTTTATTCATCCCTCATCCCTCATCCCTCATCCCTTCCCCTCACACCGTCCACGGCGCCCTTTTCGGCCTATCGAGCCAGCGGTTGGCCTCCGGGTCGCCGACGAGTTCCTCCTTGACCGGGTCCCAGCGGAGCGGCCGCTTGAGCCAATAGGCGATGTTGCCCAAGTGGCAGACGGTGGTGGCGCGGTGGGCGATCTCGATATCGCGGAAGGGCTTTTCACGGGAGCGCACGCAGTGGAGGAAATCGCCGAAGATGCCGCCGCTGCCCTTGTAGCCGGGCATGTCCACCCGGCCCACCGGCGTGCGGTGCTTGCCGCCCTGGCGGCTGAGTTCGCCTTCGGTGCCCTTGTAGGTGATGTCGTTGGTGCCGCCGTGGTACATCAACAGTCCGTTGGCGAAGCGGTAGGTGAGCAGCTTGTGGTCCTTGCCGTCGGGCGGGATGATCTCCACCGGCCCCGTTTCGTGGAGCCCCACGGCGAACATCGCGGCCCCGAACCGGTGGGCGCCCCAGTCGGTCATGCCGCCGCCAGAGTAATCGCGATAGCCGCGGAAGCCGCCGTGGATGAGCGTGTCGTGGAACGGGCGCCACGGGGCCGGGCCGAGCCACAGGTCCCAATCGACGCCGGGCGGCACTGGCTGCGGCGGGAGATAGCAGTCGCCCGACGGGCCGCCGCAATCGACGAAGACCTCGCGGATCTGGCCGATGGCCCCGCCCCAGAGCAGGCGCGGCCAGTCGCCGTAATCGCCCAGCACGCGCTGGCTGCCGCCGGAGAAGACCCGGCCGTAGCGCCGCACGGCCTGGACCATCGCCCGACCCTCGCGGATCGTGAGCGTCTCCGGCTTCTCGCAATACACGTCCTTGCCGCGTTTGCATGCCTCGATCGTGACGATGGCGTGCCAGTGGTCGGGCGTGCCGATCAGGACGGCGTCGATGTCGTCCCGGGCCAGGACCTCGCGGAAGTCGTTGTAGGTTTTGCAGTCCTTGTTGTTGTATCGCTGGTCCACGCCTTTCTTGGCGTTGTCGCGGTGCTCGGTCACCGCGTCGCAGACGGCCACCATCTGGACCTGCGGAAAGCCCAGGAACCCGTGCATGTCGCCGGTCCCCTGGCCGCCGGTGCCGATGGTGGCCATCGCGATCCGCTCGCTGGGCGCGGGCCTGCCCTTTTCGCCCAGCGCCGAATTGGCAACGACGTACGGCGCGGCGAGGGCCAATCCCGCTGTGCGGAGAAATCGTCTGCGGTTGGTGCGGATGCTATTCATGCTCTGATGTCTCCCTTCTTTTGGGAAGGCATGTAGGCTGGGGCGCGAGCCCCAGCTTGCCCTAACCAGCGGTATCCGTCTCTAGCTGGGGCTGCGCCCCAACCTACGCTCTGCTCGTGGGCGCGGATGGCGCCAGCCGGCGCAGCAGTTTCATGCGCGCTTGCTTGAGAGCCCGTGCAGCGTCACGTGCGTTCACAAACGCTTCTTCGACGGTCTCGGCCTCCGTAATCAGTTCCGGGTCGAGAGGCGAAGTCACAGTGTAACCCCCTTCCTCCGCCGCCTCGAGGCTCAGCACGAGTTTGCCATCGCTCACCGTGTATCGCTTCTTCATCCGTAACTCCCGACTGCTTAGGTTTCCTCCTCTAATTCTACCTCCGCAACACCGGCGGAACCGCAAACAGATCCGTCCGCGTGTGTCCCCCCTCGGCGATCCGCGAGAGGGCATACGCGGTCCCGTCCTTGCCCACGGCAAGCGAATTGACGTAAAGCGGCCGGTCGCCGTTCTGAAAGAAGATCGCTCCCTGGTCCGTGTACTTGGCCGTGGGGATGTCGTAAGTCACCAGGTGCATGTCCTCCAGCCCTTTGGCCTCGCCCATCGCGGTGGTCGCCTTGCCGGTCACGCGCTTGCCGTCGATGTAGATCGGGCCGCCGGTCAGGTAATAGACCGTGCGCCCGTCGGGCCCGAGGGCGAAGCCCAGGTAGCCGTAGCTGAACTGGTCGAACATCCCGCTCCGCTTCGACGGCTCCGAGGTGAGCCGCTCCAGCACCTCCACGCGAACGGCCCGCGGGTCGAAGCGGAAGAGGTATCCCGAGTTGCCGTGGACGCCGTAGACCATCTTGTCGGCGGGGCGCCAGAAAACTTGCCGCCAGTTGTAGCCCATGTGGCCGGGCGAGGTGTAGTCGTACAGGCCGAAGTAGTCTTTCTTGAGGTCCTCGCCCTTGATCGTCTCGAGGGCATCGCGGTCGGCGCGGTAGCGGAGGATTGCTCCGGTGCCGACGGTGAAGTAGGCCGAGCCGTCGTCGGGATTGACGGCGATCGAGCGGCAGATCGTGCGGTAGGTGGCGCCCTTGCCGTTTTCGCCCGCCTCGTTAACGCCGCCGAAGTCCTTGAGCTCCTTCTTGGCCAGGTCGAAGCGGAACAATCGGCCCGTGGGCCAGGTCAGTCCGAAGATCCGGCCCCGGCGGTAGTCCATGTTCATCGTGAGGATGCCCTCGCGCTCGGGGGCGATGGCGAGGTCCTCGAACTTGCCGCTCGCCATGTCGTAGGCCAACAGGTGCCCGCCGGGATACGGCGTCCAGCCTTCCGGCGGGATGCCCATCTTCTCCATGCCGTCGATGATGCTGTAAAAGCCGATGTGCGTGGCGAAATACAGCTTGCCCTTGCACTCCGCGAAGGGCACGTGGCTCTTGCCCTGGACGATCGTCTTCTTGTCCTTTTCGCCGCACGCCTCGGTGATGTCGCCCAGAGGCTTGACCTCCTGGGTGGCCGGGTCGAGCGAGAACATCCGGGCCCCCACGTCGAACTTCTCCGTGCTCAGCACGTAGTAGATCTTTCCGTCGCTGCCGGCGGAGATGCCGTTATAGGTGTCGTGGGCCTCGGGGAAGCCCGAGTTGTAGGTCCGGGCGATGAGCTTTCGCGGCTCGGACGGGCCCTTTGGGGCGCTGGCCGCGTCGGCGATCAGGCCGAGCCTCTCCACGCGGCGAAGGGAATCGGGACGAACGGGGGGCTTGGGACCAAAGGGCTCATTGGGAGGCTCGCCGGCTGCCGAGTCGGCGAACAAAACAAGGGCAGACGCACAGAGCACGACGAGAGACAAAACGGGGAATTGGATTCTGCGGTTCTTCATGGGATCTTGGCACCTCACTGCACGGGGTCAGTCTTCTATTGCGATGAACGTCAACCCGCTGAACGCTGATGGCTGATAGCTGATCGCTGACAGCCTCCGTCGCAGCCCGGAGTCCGCATTAGCGGAATTCCGCCAGCGACTTCAGGTACGCCACCGAGTCGGCGACGTACTTCTTGGTTTGCTCCTCGCTCATGGAAACGCCGGCAACGCCTTCCACTTCCATGGTGATCGGGCCGCGGAAGCGGTGCTCCTTCAGGACGCGGAGCACGCCGGGGAAATCGACCACTCCCTTGCCCAACGTGGGGAAGTTCCAGGTTTGCGGCTGGCCGCTGTGGTCCTTAAGCTCCACGGTGGCCACGTAACCGATGATCTTCTTGAGTTCCTCGACCGCGCTGCGGTCCTTGTTGTAGAAGGTGATGTTGCCCGTGTCGAAGTTCACGCGGACGTTGGGGTGGTCGATCCGCTTCATCGTTTCCAGGTGGACGTCGGCGTTGGTGCCCAGGTCGGGATGGGTCTCCAGGGCGATGGTGACGCCGTGTTTTCGGGCCACGTCGCCCGCCCGGCGCAGGCGCTCGTAGGCAACTTCCTTGCTCGCGCCCGTATGCTTGGGCGAGAGGAACATGTACTTGACGCCCATCTTTTCGCAGGTGGCCAGTTGCACGGCCAGTTGGTCGACGCTGGACGGCTCGGACAGATCGGCTCGGCCCCCCATGACCAGGGGAGTAAGCCGCGACTCGGCCAGCCGCTTCCGGACCCTCTCCACGTCGCCGGGGGCGGGCACGCTGATGAAAATGTAGTGGACGCCGATCGACGGCAGGTGCGTCCACGCCGCCTGTTGGTACTTGCCGTAGTTGGCAAGCCGGCACGCCAGCGGATTGAGCGGCAGGATCGAGTCCGCCGCGGGTCGATCCGCGCCGACGGCAATCGCCACAAGCAACGTTGCGGTGGTCACCATGGGTCAATTCCGCGCCTCTGCGCTGCGCAACGCGGCACAAGTGCCGCGGCTAAACATACAACCCGTCACCCGCCACCCATCACCCGCCACCCTCTCCCATCACGCCTTCGCCAGCTCGCCCGCGTGGGCCTGGATCTTGCGGATCGCCTCGGCGATCTGATCCATGTCGCTCCGCGGCCCAAGCAGCATCGTCTGGGAAAACCAAACGCCCTCCTCGCAGAGCTTGTCGTTCTCCGGGCACTGGTTTTGCTCCTCCCACTTGGCGAGCCGCTCCTTGGAGTAAATACGCTCGTATCCCCGAGCACTGAGCGTGCCCTTGATAAACGCCTCCTTGTTCAGCGGCGAGTAGCCCGAGGAGCACGGAATCCCTTCGGCCCCGAGGGCCTGGAGAAACTTCGCCCGCGGCAGGTTGGCAAACTGCTCGGGCTTGTAGCGGAGCATGTACAGGTGGTAGGCGTTCCGCGTGCAGCCTTCGTACATCTTCGCCGGCTGGACGCCGGGGATTTCCCTGAGCATGGTGGTCAGGTACTTGGCATTCTCCTCGCGCGTGCGCGATTGCTCTTCCACGCGGGTCATCTGGGCCAGAAGCAGGGCCCCCTGGAACTCGGTCATGCGGAGGTTCTGGCTCCGTGCGCCGAGGTAGGTGAAGTTGTAGCCGGTGATCTGTCGGGCGCGGCAGTTGTTGTGGAAGGCGTAGCACTTCTGGGCGAGGTCCAGGTCGGCGGCGAGGATGGCGCCGCCCTCGCCGGAGCAGAGGTTCTTGGTCACCTGGAAGCTGAAGCAGCCTGTGGTGCCCCAGGTGCCGACCTTGCGGCCCTTCCACTCGGCCAAGTGGGCCTGGCAGGCGTCTTCGATGACCGGGAGCTTGTGCTTGGCGGCGATGGCCAGGATTGCATCGAGGTCCGCGACCGAGCCGCCGATGTGAACCGGCAGAATCGCGGCAGTGCGGTCGGTGATGGCCGCCTCGATCTTGCGGGGATCGATCTGGAACGTCTCCGGGTCCGAATCGACGAACACCGGCAGGGCGTAGTGCATCAGGACCGAGGTGACCGTGGCCACGAAGGTGTAGGGCGGGACGATCACTTCGTCGCCGGGACCGATCCCCAAGGCCCCCAGCGAGGCCACCAGCGCGGCAGTGCCGTTGGCCGTGGCCACGCAATGCTTGGCCCCGGTCAGCTTCGCGTAGGCCTGCTCGAACCGGGTCACTTGCTGGCTATCGCCGCGGAACCAGTGGCCGCTCCGCAGCACCTTCAAGATCGACTCGTCTTCCAGCTTGTCCATCTTGGGCCAGGACGGAAAGGGCTTCGTGCGCACGCGTTTGCCGCCCAAGAGAGCGGGCTTCTCCGCGGCCGAAGACGATCCCCCAAACGACAATCCCGCGCCCGCCGCCGTGGCCGTCGCCGTGGCGGCCGCAATGAAACCACGCCGCGTCAATTCACGGCTCATATCGGTCCCCTTTCGTGTCAAGTGCAATGAGTGCCCATAGTCTCCGTAGGTTATGCTCCAGCATAACCGCGGCCAATGTTGTCCTTACAGCATACTCTCCAGCCGCCATGATAGGTAGAGCGCGGGGGCCGCGTCAATCTATCCGGCCGGCTCCGCACCATCGTTCCACTCCGCCCGGAGATAGCGCCCGGCCGCCAATTGGGCGGTCCGCCGGCGAGGCCAATCCGGACACGGCTCCCGGGCGTCCCAGGCGCTCACCATCGCTTGCCGGATCGCCGCCTGCCCGAGCGGCAGGTTCGTCACAAAGCCCTCGTGCGCCCGGCCGCCGCGGTACTCCGGCTCGCGCGGCGGCATCGCCAGACACTCCTCGATCAGCTCCAGCGGGAAATCGTAAAGCAGCGTTCCGTGATAGAGCAGATAGTCGCGTTTCATGCGGATGCTGTTGCCCGAAAACTTGCGCCCGTCCGGCCCGAGCGCCAGGTCGCTGATGCCGCGGCACGCCACGCCCGGCGTCAATGGCCCGAGCGAGCGGGCAATCGTGCCGAGCACGAGGCGGTGGGCCGCGTCCACGGCGCGGAGGGCCGGACGCCGCTGGTAACTGAGGATCAAGGCGTACATCAGGCATCCCGGCCCGGCCACCACGGCCGCGCCGCCGCTGGTGCGCCGCAGGATCGGGATTCCTCGCCGGCGGCAGACATCCGCGTGGACCTCGGCGGCGATCCTCGAGGAGCGGCCGACCACGACCATCGGCGCCGAGGGCTCCCAGAGGCGGAGCGTTTCCGCAGACACGGGCACCGCCTCCGCCTCGTCGAGCAGGGCCTCGTCGAGGGCCAGGTTTTCAGCGGGCGAGGGAAGGGTGAGATCCAGGAATCGCATGAGATTGCTGAATGATGAATGCTGATTGCTGATTGCTGATTGCTGAACCGGGCCGCTTGCGGCTTAGCCCCCACGAACGAACCAGTGCCGACGAATCGGCAAACGATTATCGAAATACTATACGAATGAATCGTATCCGGCTCGGTCCCGGGGCACCGGGCGCGACGGCCCGGCGAGTTTGCCGTTTATGCCGGTTGCGGCGCCTGCGGGACAGCTAACGCCCACAGTGTGCCTAGGACCGCTCCGGGCTGCAAGGGTGTCGGACGGGGCGTCCGGAAACTTCAAACTTTTTTTCGATCCGCAACCTCTTGCCGCGATTGCAGTAAGGGCAAGGACCCTGCCCGATGTCATACTATTCCATTTGCCGACCGGCGGAGAATTTGCCAGACTCATAGAGGTAGTGTCGTCGGGCTCCGCGGCGGAGATCTCCTATGCGTTGCTCTCTGTGTGGAGCGGTGTCGAGCATGGTCTTCAGGCAAGGCTTCGCCGGCCGGTCGGCGAGGTGGGTGAAAACATGAACTGCCGCACGTTCGTCTTCTCGCTGCTCGCTGTGGGATTGGGATGGACCGGCGCGCTCCGGGCCGCGGAATGCTGCTCGGCAGCCCCGGCCTACGTCGTCGCGCCCCAGCCCGTGGTCGCGTACCGGCTGTCGTACCAAACCGTATACCAGCCGCAGCAGGTCACCGCGTATCGCGTCGAGTACGAGACCGCCTTCGAAGACCGGGAGGTCACCCGCTACCAGCCCGTTTGGGAAACGCAGGTGCAGGAGCGCAAGTACACCGTCGCCCGGCAAGTGTCCGAAACCTCCGAGCGCGAAGAGCAGCGGACCGTTTGGCGCCAGGTGTGGGAGACCGAATACCGCGACGCCAGCTACGACCGGGTCCGCTGGGTCGAAGAAACGGCCGAGCGCGAGGAGCGCTCGACCGTGTGGCGCCAGGTGGTCGAAACGCAGGAGCGCCAACAGTGCCGCACCGTCCTTCGCCCGGTGCAGCAGACCGTCTCTCAGACGCAGTACGTCCCCGTCCAGGAGCCCGTGACCACGTATCAGACCTACTACAGCGATCAAAGCACCTACAGCAATCAGGTCGTGCTCCGCCAGCCGGCCATCTTCCCCAACCGGCTGGCCTGGGTGCCCGCGCAGACCGCGCTCGACCCCGTGACCGGCGCGGCGGTCTACCAGCCGGGCGGGCTTCACTGGGTGCCGCGGTATCGCACCGAATCGCAGACCGTCTACCACCCCAACTTCGTGCCCCAGACCGTTGCCCAGACCAACTACGTCACCCGCATGGTCCCGCAAGAGGTGCCGGTCCAGGTCACCAGCTATCAGCAGGAGCAGGTCGTTGAGCGGGTCCCCTACCAGGTCTCCCGCATGGTGCCCGAAGAGATCGTCAACAAGGTCCCCTACGTCGTGCGGCGCCCGGTCACCGAGCGGATCGAGCAGAAGATCCCGTATCAAGTCTGCCGCATGGTCCCCGAGGTCACGGTCCAGAAAATCCCCGTGACCACCTACCGCACCGTCTACGAAGAGAAGACCGAGTCCATCCCGGTCCGGGTGTGCCGGATGCTGCCGGTCAAGGAGACGGTCCGCGTGCCTTACACGGTCGAGAAGCGCGTGCCCGTCACCTACACCTGCTACACGCCGCGCGTAGTCTGCTATCAGGTGCCCTTGGACGCCTGCGGGATGCCCATCACGGGCATGCCCGCGGTCGTGAGCGGCTCCGAGCGGCCGGGCACTTCCGGCGCGCAAGGGCCGACGCCCGCCCCTGGCAGGAAGACCGACGCAGCCGATCAGACCCCCGAATTGTCGCCCGGCACGCTTCCGCGTCCGCTCAACCCGGGCGAGTCCTCGGCCGAAAGCGGCAAGGGTGCGGTCCGGCAGGAGCGGCTCTCTCCGGTCCCCGATGGCCCTGAGCCGCCCAAGGAAGGCGCGAAGGAGAAGCAGCCGCCGGGCTCGAAGAGTTCCGTCTCCCCGACGGCGAAGCAGGCGTGACCTGACCCGGCACGGCCGGACCCACACAGACTTCCGAAGTCTTTGAGACTTCGGAAGTCTTGCGTTGATTTCCCTCATGTCCACCGCCCCCAACGACCAAGCGCCCAAGCTGCTTCAGGGATGGCGCATTGCGCTGGTCGGCAGACTGGCCGGAATGCCCAAACGGGAGGCGGCCCGGTTGTTGCGGCAGCACGGGGCCGCGCTCGCGGACCGTCCCGACGCCTCGGTCCGCCTGGTCGTGCTCGGCGAAGCGGAGCCGTTTTTGGCCGCGGCAATGGACCCCGAGGAGCTTCTCGACGACGATGCCCGAGAGGCCATCGAGCGTGGCGCCCTGGAGGTCATCACCGAGACGCAACTCTGGGATCGCCTGGGGCTGGCGGACCTCCCGAAGGAAATCCACCGGCTCTACACCCCCGCCATGCTCGCCGAGCTTCTCGGGATCCCCACGGCGGTGATTCGCCGGTGGCACCGGCGCGGGCTGATCGTCCCGGTCCGCGAGGTCCGCCGTTTGCCGTACTTCGATTTCCAGGAGGTGCTCGCCGCGCGCCGCCTCGCGCAACTGCTGGCCGCGGGGATGACGCCCCAGGCCATCGAGAAGAAACTGGCGGCGCTGGCCCGATGCGTCCCCGGGGTCGAGCGGCCGCTTGCCCAACTTTCGGTGATCATCGAGGGCCGGGACATCCTGCTGCGGCAAGGGGAGGGGTTGATCGAGCCGGGCGGGCAGTTGCGGTTCGAGTTTGACGCCGCAAAGAGCGCAAAGGCCGCCCGGCCGGCCGTGCCCGACGCGGCGGGAGTCTCTTCCTCACGGGCAATGCTGCCGGCCGATGCCGCTCCGGCCGCGCCCGAGGACCTCGCCCGGGTCGCTGCCGAGCTGGAGGAGGAAGGCCAACTGGAGGCCGCCGCGGAGGTGTATCGCGCCGCCCTGGCGGCGGGAGGCCCGACCGCCGCACTCTGCTTTCAGTTGGCGGAGTTGCTGTATCGCCTCGGCGACCGCGGCGGCGCCCGGGAACGCTATTTCACGGCGATCGAGCTGGACGAGGACTACGTCGAGGCCCGGGCGAATCTCGGTTGCCTGTTGGCCGAAAGCGGACAATCGGAGTTGGCCGTGGCCGCCCTCGAAGGCGCGCTGGCCTATCACCCGGACTACACCGATGCGCACTACCACTTGGCGCGGGTGTTGGACGCCTTGGGCCGCCACGACGAGGCCGAGACGCACTGGCGGGCTTTCCTGGAGCTGGCGCCCGACAGCCCGTGGAGCCAGGAGGCCCAAGCCCGACTGAGCGGAGCGGCACCGCCATAAAGCCGCGACCGGCGGTCGCGCCTCACCACGCGACCGCCGGTCGCGGCTTTGTGCGGGGGGCTTGCACCGTGCGGTAGGCCGGGTATCCTTGGGGGCTGTGGCCGGCGGCCCGACCGCGTGGGGGCGGCGAACACTCGAAACCAGCGATGCGCGACATCCTCTTCCAGTACGAGCTGAGCCCCACGACCTGGGCCTATCTGTCGGCGCTCCTGACGCTCGGGATCTACTTCAAGTTCGGGCGATTCTGGAGCGTGCGCAACCTCGACCTCCTGGGGCTGATCGTGCTCTCGCCGGGGCTCCTGCTGGTGTTTCACGGCCTGGTCAACGTCGAGGAAGGACTTCGTCTGATCCGCGAGGGGCTGGTGCAGGGCAACCAGGAAGTAGTCCAGCGCGGCCAGGACCTGCTCCAGCGCGGCCAGGGCCTCGTGCAGTTCGGCTATGCCTGGATGTTGGCCGTCGGCGGCTTCTTTCTCCTCCGGCTCTTCCTAGACCCCGTGATGGTCCGCCGGCCCCTTTTGGAGCCGAACCTGAACGCCGGCGGGCTGGCGTTCACCGGGGCGTCTCTGCTGGTCTTCTTGATCGCCAACGTGCTCTCCGAAAACCCGCCGGATCGCCTCGAAAACGAGCTTCCCGCGCAGGACGCCGCGCTCTTGGAGAGTCCGGGCTACGCCTCCTTCTACTACGTCGCCACCTTCTGGGGCACGCTCCAGGAGCCTGCCGAGCGGACCGGCGCCCTTTGGCCGTACCCCTCGACCGGTGCCCAGGTGATCGTCTCCCGCGTCGCGACCATCGCGGCAATCTTGGCCCTCGTGGCCGGGATGGTGGTGATCGGCCATCGCCACTTCGGAAATCTCCAAACCGGAGTGGCCGCCGCCTCGCTGTTTCTCCTCTTGCCCTACACGGGCCAGATGCTTGGCCGGATCGACCACATGGTGCCCGCGGCCGTGTTGGTCTGGGCGGTGGCGGCCTACCGGCGTCCTTTGCCGGCGGGGCTGCTCTTGGGCATGGCCGCCGCCTTGAGCTTCTATCCGCTGTTTCTCTTTCCGCTCTGGTGCAGCTTCTATTGGCGGCGCGGGCTGACCAGATACCTCATTGGCTTCGCCTTCGCGCTTCTGGCCGCGGTCTTGGGGTTAGTCTCTCTCTCCGACGGCTTCGAGACGCTGGCCGCCCAGTTGCGGCAGATGTTCGGCGCAACGATTCTCGCTCAGGACACGGGCTCCGGCTTCTGGCGCGACTTCGGGTGGGCCGGGCGGATTCCCGTGCTCGCCGTGTTTGCGGTCGCGAGCCTAAGCCTCGGGCTGTGGCCGGCCCACAAGAATCTCGGGACGCTCCTGAGCTGCTCGACGGCTGTGATGCTGGGGGCCCAGTACTGCCAGGGCCACGAGGGCGGCTTGTACATGGCCTGGTACCTGCCGCTTTTGGTCCTTACGGTCTTTCGTCCCAATCTCGAAGACCGCGTCGCCCTCAGCGCCGTGATCGAAGGCCGGACCACCTGGGTTGCCCGCCTCGTGAGCCGCCTGCGGAGAAAGAAGACCGTTTAGCCGCCGCACTTGTGCGGCGCGTGAGCGGCCAGTCCGTTTAGTCCCGGCGCCTTGCCCCGCGCGGCCGACACGCGATTCGCGCTCAGTCCCGGCGCGTGCCGATCGGCTCCCGCGTCTTCTGCGCCGCCAGCCACGTCTTCCACGCGCCCACGTCAAAGCCGTAGTCCACCCCCGTCAGCGCGATCAGCGCCTCCAAGACCACCCGGTTCCTGACGTAGCCTTCGATGTACTTGGGGGCCTTGGCGCCGGCAGACAAGCCCGAGCCTCCTCCCCCAGGCCCTTTGCCGAACGTCGCGCTCATCTGCCCCGGCGGCGGGCTCGGGGCCCGCGTCCGGTGCTTCGTGATTAGGGCGTCGATTAGCGGGCCGACCGCCGACCGGTCCCCCATCTCTTTCAGCCCCAATGCCGCCCGATTCACAATCGCGTTGCTCTTGCTCCTCAACTGCCCCACGTAGAACTCGACCACGGTCGGGTCCTTCTTCTTCTTCAGTTGATCCAGGCAGCTCAACCGGACCTCGTTGTCCGGGTCTTCCAGCGAGCACTCGGCCAGGGCACGGACCGCCTCCACCGTCCCCAGCCGCGCCAACGCCTGGGCCAACAAGACCCGGACCTCGGGATTCTGGTTCCTCATCAGCGCGCCGGCCAACGCCCGGACGGCCATCGGGTCGTCGATACCGAGGATCAGGTCGCGGGCCTCATCCCCCCGGGTCCCCGTGAGCCACGCCTGGTAGGTCTCGACCTTCCGGACCCATTCCTTCTCCCTGGCGTTCAGATCTCGCTTCTCCTCCAAGAGCGCGATCTCCTCGGGCGTCCGATAGCGGCCTTGGTACCACAGGTAGCCCCGCTTGCGCATCTGCTCATCCTGCGTCAGCCACTTGCCGTCCACCCGCTGGTACCCCAGCGCGCGGCGGGCCTCTCCGTGCTCCGGGTCCAGCGCAATCACCCGCTGCAGATGGACCTTGCGCTGGGCCGCCAGCTTGTTCTCCCGGCACCACTCTGCCGTCTCCCACTGGGCCTCCGCCGTCTCCGCCGTATGGACGCGACGCTTCTCGTACTGGATCTCGATGGGCCTCTGGCGCACGACCTGCTTGACCTGGGCGCGGCTCAGGGTGACGATGCTCCCGTCCGGCGTCTTGATGACCCAGGTCTCGCGCGGCGATTGTTCGGGGTTTTGCAGATCGCCGGTAATCCGCCCCCCCTGGGACAGAACGAAGACGTCGCCCCGCGCGGCCCGCGGCCACGGCAAGATCAGGACGACTACGGCGATGCAAGCCATCGTTGGCCGCTTCACGCCAACCTCCTCTCGACCCATGGTCGCCAGTTGGGGCAGCAGTTCCACTGCTGCCCCGGCTGCCCGTCAGGGTGCGGCAGTTCAACTGCGCACCCTAGTACAATGGACGCGCCGCGAGCCAACTGCGTTCCCGGTACCGCCGCCCCGTTGTGAGAACCGCCGCTTTCCTCTAGTATACGTGCCGTTCCCCGCGATGGTCAATAAAGTTCCCCCCCGA
>CAYGZI010000059.1:0-15836 GCA_964354245.1 uncultured Planctomycetaceae bacterium | reverse complement strand
GCAGCTCGCAACGGCCCTCCGTCTGAGGGAGAATACACCCGTCTCGGATGGCTCCTTTCGCAGCGGCGGGACACGCTCCTGAAGCGCGTCGAGGGCGTCGAGGTCATCGTCCGTGAGCCCGTGAGGATGGCGACTCCCGATCTACTGTCCGAGGCTAAATCGGAACTGGCGGCCGCGGAAATCGAGCTGCGCGACATGGCGGCCGACCTGCCCCCAGAACTCCGCGAACCGGAGCCCGACACGGTCGCGGCCCGCGCGGAGCTCCTGGAGAGGGCACTCCAGAGCGCGCAGGAGGCGGAGAACACCGTGCGGGCCGTGTACATGGCGCGCGCAAAGGGCGGAAAGACGGACCGCTATGCACTTGCCAAGGCGAAGCGATTGGAGTGCGAGATCGCGATCGTCCGCGAGCGACTCAGGCCGAAACGCGCGCCCGGAAAGAAGGAGAACGGACCTGCGCCGGCGCCTATTCAAGACGGCCCCGTTCCGCGATTGAAGCCGGCTCCAGCGGAGATGGAGGAGATCGAACTGGCCCCTGCCGAGCCCGGCCCGGAGGCGCCGTCGCCCGCGCCGCTAAAGCTCGCCCCGCCACGTTCTTTGCCGCCGGGCCGCGAGAAGGACCCGCTCTTGGAAGACGGACCCGCGCCGCAAGAGGACAAGGCCAAACTGGCGTGGCTGCTCCAGAAGCGACGCGATACGCTGCGGCTGGTCATCGAGGGCCTTGAAGCGTTGAGGGAACGTGGCCTCTGGGGCGGTCCTGGGGGCCCCACGGACCCCTTTGTGCGGGCAAGTGAGGACTTGCTCGACGCGGAGCTGGAGTTATGCGCAACGCCAGAACAGCGCATTGCCGCCCGGGAAGAGCACCTCAAGCGGGTCAAGCCCGTCGAGGATGGCCTTTTCGCGCTCTACAAGACAGGCTCAAGCGGCGGCGCAGCAGACGCATACTACAGAGCCAAGGCGTTCCGTTTGCAGGCAGAGACGGGCCTTGCGCGGGAACGCCTTGCCGCCGCGCTCGCCCCGCCACCGGAATCGGAGGTCGAGCGGATCAAGTCGCTGCTCGTGGAACGTCGCGAGGCGCTGCGGACGCGGACGGAAGTCCTCGATGCGATGATTCGAGCACGCCGGGAATCACCCGCGAGTGATCTCGTCTTCCGCGCATACGCGGACCTGGCCGCAGCGGAACTTGAAGTGCGCACAACCGCTGCAGAGCGGATCGCCGTGCGCGAGCAACTCGTGAAGCACGCGAAGGACCACGAAGACGCGATCGCCGGCCTTAACAAGACTGGGGCCCGAGGCGGGATCGCAGACGCGTACGAGCAGGCCAAGGCATGCCGACTCGAAGCGGAAATCGGGCTGCTTCGGGAACGCAAGGAAAGCGGCGCCAAGCTCGCGTCGCTGTTGCGCGAGCGACGCGACGCACTCTTAACGCGCGTGCAGATCCTGGAGGGCATGGTTCGATTCGGCAAACTCACGGCCTCGTCTGACCTCGTCTGCGACGCACACATGGACCTGGGCGCGGCGGAGCTCGCACTGGCCGACGCCACGGGCCAGCCGGCTGCCGAACGCGAGAGATTGCTTGAAGATTCGCTCCGGCGCGCAACGGAGTACGAGAAAGGGATTCGCGCAGTCTACCTGACCGGCTCAAGGGAGGGGCCGCGGCACTTTCTCCCGCTTGCGAAGGCCAAGCGTCTGGAGTGCGAGATCGCGCTGGTCCGCGAGCGGCTGCGGACCAAGCGCGCGGCTGTCGCTGGTTCCCGGGATGGGGCTGCCGAGTCGAAGCTCGATCCTCAGGAAGCTGTTGCCGAGATCAGGAAGCTGGGAGGCGAAATCATCGTCGATGACAAGCGCCCAGACAAGCCGGTCGTCGGCGTGGACCTGGAAGGCAGGCAAGTTGACGACGCCGCGCTGGAGCCGCTGAGCGCGCTCCGTCAACTCGAATTCCTGCACCTGGGCGGCACCAAGGTCACCGATGCCGGCCTGGTGCATCTCAAAGGTTTGACACAACTGCGAGGGCTGGGGCTCGGAGGGACCCAGGTCACGGACGCCGGCTTGGCGCACCTCAAAGGGCTGACGCGACTGCAATCCCTCGGACTTGAAAGCACCCAGGTGACCGACGCCGGCCTAGCGCACGTCAAAGGGCTGGCACAACTACAATGGCTGGCGCTTGCCGAGACCCCGATCACCGATGCTGGCTTGGTGCATCTCAAGGGGTTTTCTCGCCTTCAAAGGCTCGATCTCAGTCGCACACAGGTTGTCGGCGCGGGGCTAGCGCATCTCAAAGGTCTGGCCCAACTTGAAGAGCTTTTGCTCACGGACACTAAGGTCACCGACGCGGGCTTGGAGCACCTCAGAGGGTTGACGAGACTCCGGACGCTGAACCTTTGGAACGCCAAAGTCACCGACACGGGCCTGGTGCATCTCAAAGGTTTGACGGAACTCAAGAGTCTTTCCCTCTGCGGCACGAGCGTCACGGACGCGGGCGTTGTACACCTCAAGGGCCTGACGCAACTCGAATCCCTGGACCTTTCCAAGACCAGGGTTACGGACGCTGGGAAAAAGGACCTTCAGAAGGCACTGCCGAAGGTACGTGACCTGCAGGGCGGCCGGCCCAAGCCTGTTCCGGCCGGACCCGAAGGCAAGCACGCTGTCCCCGAGCCTCCCAAGGGCACCACGGACGCCCAGTCCGACTGCGGTTTGCTGACCGTCCAGGTCCCGGCCGGCGCCAAGATGTTGATCGACGGCTACCAAACCCGCAGCCAGGGAACCCGCCGATAGTACATCTCCTCGGGGCTGGTCGCGGGAAACCTTGGTCATTTTACCACGGCAGAGGGAGAAACGACGAGCGGGCGGCTCGGTGCGCAGGCAAGCTATACTTCAACTGCGACCGCTGACAGGAGAGCTACTGAGGACAGGCATCCCATGCTTTCGACGCTTCGTCACCTTGCGGGAATCAGGCGGCAGTACGGGACTGCGGCGGCAGTCCGTTGGGTGGCCGACCGGCTGGGCCGGCGGCTCTTGGGGGCCTTGAGCGTCCGCGTGGTCTGGTTGGACGCGGACTGGCTGCCCGGCTGGATCCAGCCGGACCCGGACGTGGATTTCCGGTTCCTGACGCCCGAGGAAGTCCGCTGCTTCGAGGACGACCCGGACTACGAGCTTGAAGCGTCGATGGCCGGGCAGATCGAGCGCGGCAGCAACCTCTGCTTTGGGGTACTCTCCGGGGGGACCCTAGCCGCCTATGGATGGTACGCCCTGGGCGGGGTCGATGGTGCGAACGCGTCGGGGGTTGCCATGTCCTTCCCGTCGGACGTGGCCTGCATGTACAAGGGATTTACGCACCCCAATTTCCGCGGACGGCGGCTTCACGCCCTGGCCATGAGTTTGGCCCTTCGGGGATTGGCGGAGTACGGGGTGACGAAGCTGGTCTCTCTAGTCGAATCGGTCAACTGGGCCTCGCTGCGGAGCTGCGCGCGACTGGGGTATGTCGATCTCGGCAGGCGGATTTCGCTCGGTTGGGGACGTATCCGGTTAGTATGGGTCCCCGAGGCGGCCCAGCAGTTGGGGGTCCGCTTCGGCAAGCACGCCCGGCCACGCACAACTCGTCCGGCCCTTGCCGGGGTGCGATAATTCATAAAAGCCGCGACCGTTGGCCGCGCCATGCTTCGCACACACAAAGCCGCGACCGTCGGTCGCGCCCCTACGCAATGCCCATCACTAAGCCCCCTCGCAACACCGGCCCGCGCATCGCCCGAGAGAAGCGCACCGTCCAGGCGATGCTGCGGGTCTACTGCCGCGGCCACGGACATGCGGGCCGGCCGCTGTGCCCGGAGTGCATGGAGCTGATGAACTACGCCCTTTGCCGGCTGGATCGCTGCCCGTTCGGCGAAAACAAGACCACGTGTGCCAAGTGTCCGGTCCACTGCTACAAGCCGGCGATGCGGGCGCGAGTCAAGGAGGTCATGCGCTATGCCGGCCCGCGCATGTTGCTTCACTCTCCGATCCTCGCGCTGTTGCACCAACTTGACGCCCTGCGGAGTCGGCGCAAACAGAACGCCCAAGGGAGCCTGCGATGATCCGGCGAAAGATCATCCACATCGACGAAGAGAAGTGCGACGGCTGCGGGCTTTGCGTGCCGAGCTGCGCGGAGGGGGCGATCCAGGTCATCAACGGCAAGGCCCGCCTGGTCTCCGAGACTTACTGCGATGGCCTCGGGGCCTGCCTGGGGGAGTGTCCGCAAGGGGCGATTTCCATCGTCGAGCGGGAGGCGGAGGGATTTGACGAGGAGGCTGCCCGGGAGCACGTAAGCAAGGCGGCGGCAAAAGGTCGCGCCACTGAAACGGCGCCGCAGGGGTGTCCGGGCGCCGCGGTGAGGGATCTTTCCTTGCCCGTGTTGCCCGATGCACACCAGGAGGACAGGCATTCTTGCCTGTCGAGTGAGGAGGACCGGCATTCCTCCCTGTCCGAGCCGGAACCCTCGGCCTTGACCAACTGGCCGGTGCAGTTGCACCTCGTGCCGCCCAATGCGCCGTTTCTCAAAGACGCCGACGTGCTCCTGGTGGCCGACTGCGTGCCCTTCGCTCTGCCGGATTTCCACCGCCGCTTTCTGCGCAGCCGCCCCGTGCTGATCGGCTGCCCGAAGCTCGATAACGCCCAGGCCTACGTCGAGAAGCTGGCCCAGACGGTGGCCGTCTCGTCGATCCGCAGCCTCACGGTGGTCCACATGGAGGTCCCGTGCTGCACGGGCCTGTTGCGGATTGCCGAGGCGGCGGTGCGGCTTTCCGGCCGCGAGGTGCCGATCGAGGAGGTGACGATCTCGATCCGCGGCAAGGTGCTGGATGCGGGGAGTTCACCGCAGAGGCGCTGAGACGCAGAGGACGGGCGTAAAGCCCGGGGGTTGCAACCCCCGGGCTTTGGAGCGTGCGCCTTCCCTGGGCGGCGTGGCAGGACCGGCCTATACTGGACTCCCGGTCCACTTCACTCACTTCTTCCGACAACGCCGCCCCGATGGCTTCTTCCCCGCCGACGCGCGACGAGATCGCCGACCGCTACCTGGAGCAGCTTCCTTTCACGCTGTACGCGTTTCAGGAGGAAGCACTGCTGGCGTGGTTTTCGGCCGAGAAGGGCGTGCTGGTCTGCGCCCCGACGGGCATGGGCAAAACGCTCATTGCCGAGGCGGCGATGTTCGAGGCCCTGCACAACGGGACCACGGCGTACTATACCACGCCCCTGATCGCGCTGACCGAGCAGAAGTACCGCGACCTGCAGAACCTGGCCGGCAAGTGGGGCTTCTTTCCCGACGACATCGGCCTGGTGACCGGCAACCGCCGCGAGAATCCCAACGCCCGGGTCCTCGTGGTCGTGGCCGAGATCCTCTTCAACCGGCTGCTGCACCGCGAGGCGTTCGACTTCAGCAACGTGAGTGCGGTGGTGATGGACGAGTTCCACAGCTTCAACGATCCGGAGCGGGGGGTCGTTTGGGAATTGTCGCTGGCCTTGCTGCCGCCGCACGTGCGTACGCTTTTGCTGTCGGCCACGGTGGGCAACGCGAGGGACTTCGTCTACTGGCTCCGCTCGGCCCAGCAGCGGCGCCTGGAGCTGGTCGAGGGGAGCGAGCGGCGCGTGCCCCTGACCTTCCGCTGGGTCCCGGATAAGCTCCTGAACGAGCAGATCGAAGAAATGGCCGAGGGGGACGAGGAGGCCCGGTTCACGCCCGCCTTGGTCTTCTGCTTCAATCGCGAGGAATGTTGGAACGTGGCCGAGCAGCTCCGCGGCAAACGGATCCTTCCTGCCGGACAGCAGGCGCAACTGACCGAAGAGCTCAAGAGGTGCGACTTCTCGCAAGGGGCGGGGCCGAAGCTCAAGCAGCTTCTCGTGCGCGGCGTAGGGGTCCACCACGCGGGCGTGCTCCCCAAGTACCGCCGCATCGTCGAAGACCTCTTCCAGCGCAAGCTCCTTTCGGTGACCGCTTGCACGGAAACGCTCTCCGCCGGCATCAACCTGCCGGCCCGGTCCGTGGTCCTGCCCAGCATCATCAAAGGCCCGACGGGAAAGAAGAAGGTCCTGGAGTCGAGCACGGCCCATCAGATCTTCGGGCGCGCCGGGCGCCCGCAATACGACACGCACGGATACGTCTTTGTCCTGGCCCACGAGGACGACGTGAAGATCGCCCGCTTCCGGGAGAAGTACGACCAGATCCCCGAGGACACCAAGGACCCGGGACTCCTGAAAGCCAAGAAGGCATTGAAGCGGAAGATGCCCAAGCGGCGGGACACGGAGCAGTATTGGAACGAGGCGCAGTTCGAGAAGCTCCGCGCGGCCCAGCCGGGGAAGCTCTCCAGCAAGGGGCCGCTTCCGTGGCGGCTCCTGGCCTACATGCTCGAGGCCTCGCCGGAGGTGGACCTGATCCGCAAGCTGGTGGCCAAGCGCCTGATGGATAGCCCCCGCGTGGAGGCCGGACAGCGCGAGCTGGACCAGATGCTCCTGACTTTTTGGCGGGCCGGATACGTGACGTTGGAGCCGGAACCGCCGCGGAGGGACGATGCGGAGGGATTAGGGATTAGGGATTGGGGATTGGAAAGACCCACTCAGACAGGACTTTCCGACTCGCAACCTCCAATCCCCAATCCCCAATCCCCAATCCCTGCTCCCGCCCCCTACAAGCCGGTGCTGGCCTCTCCCACGCCGCAGTTGCACAGCCTGCGATTGTTCCGCGGCGTCCATCCGCTCTACGGCATGTTCCTGGTGGGGCACCTGGGCATTGCCAACCGCCAGGAGCGGATCCAGGCCATGGAGAGCGTGCTGGAGCTGCCGCGGTCGATCGGGCATTTCGTGCGCATCCCCGGGCACGACCGGATGCCGCCCGGCCCACTGGCCGTCACGCGGTTGGATCCGCAACTCTTGAGTCTGGGCTTGGCCACCGCGGACGAGCTGACGGCGGCCCCGCAGGATGAAGAGGAGTACCACCGCCGCAGCTCCTTCGAGGAGCCGCCGAAGCGCATCCTTTCCTTGGCCGACAAGCTGCGCAGGCTTTTCGACTACGATTTCCCCATTGTCCACGACGTACACACGTTTCCGGTCTGGGCGGCCGGAGAGCTTCTGGAGTTCGGCGGCGAATTCAACAAGTACGTCACGGCCAAGAGCCTTCAGAAGCAGGAGGGGATCATCTTCCGCCACGTCTTGCGCCTGATCCTGCTGGTCCAGGAGTTCTTGCAGTTCGTTCCGCCCGACACGGCGGAGCCCGATTGGCGCGCGGAGCTGGACGATATCGCCGCCCGATTGACCGAAAGCTGCCGGAAGGTGGACCCGACCAGCACCGAGAAGGCCCTGGAACAGGCCGCGGAGGCGGCAGCGGCGGCAGATCTCCTTTAGCAGTCCGACACACTTCAACTGTCGGGTGGCTGGCGGCTGAGCGCAGCGAAGCCCCAGTCGAGAATGGCTGGGGCACGCTTCGCTTTGCCCCAGCCACCCAACCGCTTAGAGCGGGCCTCGCGCCGAGGCGTCGCGCACGCCGGATTGCTACTTCACCCGGTAGACCTCGGCTTTGGCGCCTCGCGCTGACGCAGGGTGCCGGATGATGATCTCCTCTTTGTCCCTTTGCGAGGCAAGGATCTTCTAGTTCTCCGGCGTCGTGTCGCGGACCAGCCTGAAGTACTCCTCGCTGAACCGCTCGATGACCTTCACTTTGCCGGCCAGCTCGCCCGGGGCCTTTTGGGCCACGTCGCAGGAATACCACGTGTTGCCGCGGCGATAGAGCACCTTGTCGCCGACCACCTGCACGGCGTTACTTCTTCTGCGCCGCGGCCTTGACGGCATCCGTCACCGCCCGCTCGAACGTGGGAGGGGCGGCCGCCGCGCCTTTGGCCCGGGCTCCAGCCGGTCCGCGGGAGGCCGCCATCTGGGCCTGGATCGTGCGCTCCTGCTCGGCCAGGTAGACCTTGCGGGTCTCGCCGAGCTTGGCCATCTTGGCCTGGATGTCTTTGCGCTGGGCGGCCAGCTTCTCGACGTATGCCTTGCGGTCCGCGGCGCTCAGGCCCCGCACGGCGTCGGGAAGCCGATCCTCTGCGAGACTCTCCAGCTTGACTCGGCCCTCCTGGATTGCATCCACCAAGTCCCAGTCGGGGTTGAGATACTGGCCCGACGCCTTGAAGGCCGCCCGGGCCGCTGCTGCACCGACGGGCGATTTGGCCGCATTGGCATCCTGCTGGGCCTGGCGCTGGGCTCCCTCCTGCCGCTTCTTGGCGTCGCCGTAGGCCAAGTAGGTGGCGTTGAGTTGTACCCCAAGTTGGGCCAATTCCTTGTCCTGAGGCGCGGGAGCGGCGGCCAACTGCTGGTTCTGGTCGATGCTCATGTACGAGCCGTCCGCCAGTTGGGCCCCGCGCTGCCAGAAGGTCTGAACGCCTTCGGCATTTCTGCCGCAGAAGATCGTGCTGACGGTGATCCCCTTGGCCGCCGCCGCTTTGCACGCCTTGGCGTAGTCGAAATCCCCCTGATTGAACGGCTCGTTGCCGGCGATGAAGATGCACTTCACGTCCTTGCTCGACGTGCTCCAGAGGAGTTGCCGCGTGGCCGCGTCGATGACCCGGCCGCAGAACTCCTGGCCGCCGTTGGTCTTCAGGGCGAACATGGCCTCGGAGACCTTGTCCAGGTCGCCGGTCATGGGCACGACCATGCGCAGGAAGCCCTCTTGGGCCGGCAGGCCGTCGTTGCCGTACTCGTAAAGGGCCACCTCCAGCTTCGGCACCTTGCCCCCCAGCCGGACGGTGGTAAGCTCGTTGACGATCTTCCAGAGCTGCGTCCGCGCCTGGTTGATCAGGCCGTCCATGCTGTTGCTGGTGTCCAGCAAGATAGCCACCTGGATCTTTGGCGCGGCCTCTTGCTTCTTCTCTTCCGCCTGGGTGAGCCCCGCCACCATGAAGCCGACGCACCCGAGAACCGCCACTCCCGCCCAACACCGCTTGACGCTGGCCATGATCCTGCCTCCGTCTGAAAAGTGACAATCGAACCCGACCTCGAAGGTCGCCTATGTCCAGAAAGTGAGACGCTCTTTCCCCCGAGAAGATTCCCTGGCGTCGTGGGAGTAGCAGCGACTTCCCCAACCGGGGCATGAGTAGCAGGGCGACGCGGGCATCTCGCCCCTGCTTCGGATGCGTGGCACGGTTCAACCGCCGCAGTACGGCAAGTTGTGTACGAGGACCTCAAACCGGGCCTGCACGGTCCGCCGCCGCATCCGGTACAACGTCCCGAGGAGAAACGGCGGCCAGAGGACGTGGACCACTTGCAGCATCTGGAACGACTGGCCCCGGATTGCCGGGTTCGGGTTGGGCACGACCCACGCGATCATCGCAAAGAAACCCGCCACCAGCGCTACCAGCCCCAATCCCTGAACAATCGCCCCCGCGATCAAGAGCCCTCTCCACTCGGGCACGGCAATCGCGTAGTCCACGCCGGTTCGATCGCCTCCTGTGGCCGTGAAGCGCAGCTCGCCCCGGCGCACGTGCTGACCGACCGCCGGGCCGGACAGATTGGGGCCCACTCCTTCAAACACCACGCGCTGGTCGGTCCGCTGGAGGATCTTGAGCTGCTCCTTGGCAAGGATCGCGGCCGCCTTGGCCGACAGGTCGCCCGGAGTGCCGGGAATCTCCGCCCGGCCCGCAATCAAGCCACGCGGCGTACTGCGGCTCGGGTCCAGGGCCTCCAAGCCCGCGCCCGGTGGCGCGGGCGAGACGCCCGTTCCCGCCGAAAGCCTGGGGACCGAATGGATCAGGAACAGCAAACCGCTGACCCAAACCACGGCCCCCACGGCCGTGATCGAGTACACCACCGCCTGGGCGACTTCGGAAGTCATTGCAGCACCTACTTCCCCACGCAAAACCGGCTGAAGATACGGTCTAGGATGTCGTCCGTATAGACGGCCCCGACCACCTGGCCCAGCTCGTCCAGGGCCACGCGCAATTCGGCAGCGACGAGTTCTTCACCGCCTCCGCCGGCAAGGACCTGCCGGGCGCGCCCGAGGCACTCGGCGGCCAGCCGGAGCGACTCGCGGCAGCGGACCGCCGTGCCGGCGACCACCTCGCCTTGGGCGCCCCGGGCGGCGAGGACCGCGGCCGCGATCTCTTCCTTCAGCGATGCGAGCCCCTGGCCCGTGACGCTGCTGGTGACGACCGCCAGGCAAGTGAGTTCGAGGCACCGCGGCAGGTCGATCTTGGTCAAGACCGCCAGCGGCGCTTCGGCGCACGCAGCCATTTGCGATTCTTCCCAGGCATTGAGCGGCCGCGTGGAATCGAGACAGAGGAGGCGGACCTGGGCCAAACGGGCCTGTTGGACGGCAGCCGTTTGGGCAGCCCGCCGCACGGAATCCTCCGGCGGGGCGGCGTCGGGCTCGATTCCCGCGGTATCCACCAGCAGGCATCGCACGCGGCCGTCGAGGTCCAGTTCCGCCGTAAGGTAATCCCGCGTGGTCCCGGGGGTTTCGGAGACGAGGGCCCCGGTCCTGCCGAGCAAGGCGTTGAAGAGGCTGCTCTTGCCCGTATTGGGCCAGCCGACGAGGACCACGCGGACCAGGTCGGCCGTTTCGCGACGGGACGCCATCTGCTCCAACAGCCGATCGACCGTCTGGCCGGCAGCAGCAAGCTGCCCATCCAGTTGGCCGGGAGTGATGAAGGGAAGGTCTTCGTCGGCAAAGTCGAAGCCGGCCTCCAGATGAGCCAAGAGATCGAGCAGGCCGTTGCGGAGCCGCCGCAGCGGACCGGCCAGCCCGCCGGCCAATTGCTGAAGCGCGACCTCCAACTGGCGTCCGTCGGCCGCGTCGATCACGCCCAAAACTGCCTCGGCCTGGGTCAAATCCAGTCGCCCGGCCAGGAAGGCCCGCAGCGTGAACTCGCCCGGCTGGGCAAGCCGAGCCCCGGCCGCGCATAGCGCCTCCATCGCCAATTCCAACAGCGGCGGCGAGCCAAGGGTGTGGAGCTCGGCCACGGGCTGGCCGGTGTAGCTCCGCCCGGTGGGCCAGAACAAGAGATCGCACGGCAGCGGCGAGGCCAAGCCGTCCAGCGCGAGCGACCCGGCGACCGCCGTGGGAACGCGGATCGCGGCCAACTCGCGGGGCGGCTCAATCCGAAAGACGCTCTCAACGCACGCCCGCACGTCCGGGCCGCTCAGCCGCAGGATGCCCCGGGCGGCCCCGCCGGGCGGCGAAGCGACGGCGACGATGGTATCGTCCAAAGAGTACACGCTCCCTGCTTGCCTCTTCGCGGCAGAAGAACTCTCTACTTGCGCCGCGACTTCTTCTTGCGCTTCGGCGAGCCGTCGCGGCCGGCCGGAGCGGGCGGCGCCGGCCTTGCCAGCCGGACGGGCGCCGGGCTCGGGCGGCTCGGCGCCATCTTCGGCAAGTACTTGCGCTCGGCGATGCTCCACAGGCTCGAGACGATGAAGTACAGACACAGCCCGCTGGCCACCTTGAAAAACAGGATGCCCATGAAGACCATCATGTACTTCATGACCTTCATTTGCATTGCCGCCTTCTCGTCGGCGGGCGCCGGCGTGAATTTTTTCTGCTGCCAGAGGAACATGAAGATCGTCAACACCGGCAACAGGTTGAAATAGGGCCCCAGCCCCAGGATCCCGGTCCCCTTGGTGACGAACTCCGGCATGAACCCGGACCAGTCGAAGAGCATGTCCGGGGCGGCCAGGTTGGTGGCCCAGCCCAGGCCCTCGGTGATCAGCGGGGCCTGACGCAGCTCCACGTCCACCATCAGCGCCCGGTACAGGCCCACGAAGATCGGCAACTGCAAGAACAACAGCAGGCAGCCGCCCATGGGGTGGAACTTGTGCTTGCGGAACAGCTCGGCCTGGGCCTTGTTGCGGGCCTCGAAGTTGGTCTTGTATTGCTCGTGGATCCTTTTGAGCTCCGGCTGGAGCTCCTGCATTTTTTGGGCGCTTTGGGCCTGCTTCCGGCTCAGGGGATACATGCAGCCGCGGACCACCACGGTCAGGAGAATGATGGCCACGCCGTAGTTGGGGATGATGCGGTAGAAGGTGTGGAGGATCAAGAGGAGCGGCTTGGCCACCCAGCCGTACCAGCCGTAGTAGACGATGTCGCCCAGCCCATACTGCTCCAAGAGCGCCGGCTTCTTGGGCCCGGCGAAGATCAAGAACCGCTCGGCCAGCGCCTGAGGCCCGATCTCCTTCGCCTTGCTTTGCAGGGAGAACGAGGCATTGGCAGTGGTCGGGAAATCGCGGTCCACCTTGCCGTAGTGGAAGACCTCCCACGGGCCGAACGAGGCTTCCTGCCGATCGTCCCGCTCCGGGATCAGCATGGCGGCAAAGTACTGGGCATCCACGCCGATGAACCGGAGCGAATCGATGGGCGGAAGCAGGCCCGGATTATCGCTGACGACCCTATTGGATGAGTACGTCGTGAGGTCGAATTTCGCGGTCCCGGAGCGGAACGAGGCCATCACGTCGCGGAGGCCGCTGGTCCAACCCCGGTAGACCTTGCTGGCATACCAATAGCCCTCGATGGGCAGTCCGCTGGGGCCGTCGATCTGGTAGGCCACCTCGCGGGGCTGCGTGCCCTTGTTAATGATCTGCACGTCGAAGCCGACGTGGTACGCTTTCAGCGTACCATCGTCCTTCTCGTTGGCGGGGACCTCGGCCAGCGTGAAGGTCTTGACGACCTCCAGTTCCCATTTGGGCAGGTAGCGGCGGAACGTCACGCGCGCCGGGGCTTTCTCCCGGTCGTACTCGACCTGCCAGTTGGCCGTGCGAAGGTCCACGCCTTCCAGCTCCGGAGAATACGCGGGCCTGGCATCCTTGGTCTTCTTCTGGCCTTCCTCGGCCTCGGGCTGCTCCGCCTTCAGATCGCCGATCTGGCATAGGGTCATCAAGAACGAGGGAGGAGCCCCTTCCTCCGGCCGCACCACCTGCAAGGGCCACCGCCGCAACTTCACCGGCAGGTCGAGCACCGCGTCCTTATTCGTTGCGGAGTCCTTGCGCCGGACCTTCAAGATGACGTTTTGGCCGGGCCTGGTCTTCGCCAAGACGTCCCGAAGGCCGGATTTGCTATCGGGACGGAGGGATTTGAAGCCGGCCACTTCCCGGCCGTCGAGTTCCTCGATCACGTCTCCCTTTCTGAGGTCTGCCTCTTGCGCCGGCGTGCCCGGACCGACCACCTGCACCGGACAGCCGGACCCCTGGACACTCTCGTCCACGACCACATGCCCCAGATACCCGCTCCGTTCGTCCTGTTCGTGGAATCGCGGGCTGTTGAGCTCGATCCGTTTGATGGCGGCCCCGCGATTGGTGAAGGTGACGAGCATCCGGTGGGGGCTGTTGGGGTCCAGGGAGCCGAGGGTGGGGAACGTATCGGGGACCTCGGACTGGGCAGGGGCCTTGGCCGGGGGCTTTGGCGTCTGCTTGGCTTCGGGGCCGGCTTTCGGGCCTTCCTTCGCCCCCGGCTTGGCCGGCGGGACGCCTTCCTTACCCGCCTCGTCCTTCCCCTTTGCCGGTGCGGCCTTTCCCTTGGGCTCCTCGGCCCCCTTTGCGTCGTTCTGCTTGTCGGCTTGGGCCACCTGGCCCTGTCTGTCGCCTTCTTGCTGGCGGGCCCGCGGAAAGAGGAACCGCTGTGCAAGAAAGATGTAGCCAAAAGAGAGAAGGATGAAGAGGGCATAACGCCCCCACATTCCGCTGGCGGGACTTTCTTGCATGGTCAGTAGCCTTTAGAGCAAGTCTAAGCTGTATTGTCCGGGATGCCGGGAATCCTGCAAGGTCGCCCATAACATGGGGGGGTCCCGTCCGGCGGGCGGATATCGTTGAGCGAGCCAATCGAAAGCACCTCCGGCCAGAGCCTGGCGGCGCCCAGGACAACCAGGATCGTGGCGATCCCGCCCCCCACCACGGAGATCACCGGGCCGAAGAGCCATGCGGTGAGCCCGGACTCCAATCCCCCCAGATCATTGGAGGAGACGATGAAGACCCCGTTGACCGCCGAGACGCGGCCCCGCATGGCGTCGGGGGTGAGCATCTGCACGAGCGTGTGACGCACCACGACGCTGATGTTGTCCAGGGCCCCCACCACGAACATCATCGCCATGGAGAGCCAAAACGAGCGGGACAGGCCGAAGACGATCGTCGCCGCGCCGAACCCGATGACCGCCCAGAGCATTGTGCGCCCGGCGCGGCGCATAGGCGGGAGGTGCGTCAGGAGGATGGCCATGGCGATGGCCCCTGCCGCGTCGGCTGCGCGGAGGTAGCCCGCGGCGTCGGCCCCGACCCCAAGCAGGTCCTCGCAAAACACCGGGAGCAGGTAAGTGGCCCCGCCAAAGAGCACCGCGAACAGATCGAGCGTGATCGTGGCCAGGATGAGCTTCGTCTTCCACACGAAACGGATTCCAGCGGCGAGACTCTCCCAGGAAACCGATTCCGCCGCCCGGACCACGGGCCGGCAACTCACGCCCGCAACCGCCCCAAACGCAAGCAGCCGGCAGACCCCGACAAGGACGAAGGCGGTCGAAACGTCGTAAAGCCCCAGGAGCAGCCCGCCGATTGCCGGACCGGTCACCGTGGCAACCTGGAAGACCGAGGCGTTCCACGTCACCGCGTTGGTGAAGATCTCGGGCCCGACGATCTGAGGCAACAGGGCCGCGCGCGAGGGGCTGCCCAGGGCCTGGACGACCGCCCCGAGGCCCAAGAGCAAATACAGCCAGCCGGTCGCAGCCTCGCGCCACGTGGCCGCGGCCAGGCCGACTGAGACGAGCGTGCTTAGGGCAAGCATGACCATCAGCACCCGGCGGCGGTCAAGCCGGTCGGCGATCTGGCCGCCGGCAATCGCCAGCAGGATCACCGGCACGGCCTGGACCAGTCCGACCAGGCCCAAGTAGAGGACTTCGCGGGTCTGGACGTAGACGTGGACCCCGACCGCCACGGTCTCGACCATCTTGGCGAACGCCATCAGGAACCAGCCGGCGGCGTAAAGGCGGTAGTCCGGGTTGCGCCATACGGCGTAGGCGTCGATGTCCGGCTGGCTGCCCAGCGAGCCGGCGCGAGTGGAAGCCGAGCTTCCTGGAGGATGCGAACTCCCTGACGGAGTGGTCGAGGTCACGTCCGAACGCGGTCCCGGGTCTGGATTCCGCTCTTTAGGGGGGAGATCCGCGTCGGACATGCTGCTGATTGGGGGGATTATGCCGGGAACATCCCATTATCCTCGTCGAATAGAGACTGGGCAAGGTCAACAGGATTTGCGGAAAAACGAGGTCGCAGGGGATTGACACCGCAAAACTACCCTGGTAGTATTACCGCAGTAGTCACTGCTGCGGGAGAAGGTTCGAGGTGATGGCCAGTCAACCGTCCTTTCGGCTCGGCGAGCTTCAGTTGCGGATCATGAAGGTCCTCTGGAGACACGGCCCATTGGCCGTCGGGGAACTCCAGGCAGAGCTGGGCGGCCGGCCCCTGGCCTATACCACCGTGGCCACGATGCTCCGTAAGATGGAGAATCGAGGGCTGGTGTGCCATTGCGAGCACGGCCGGCGATTCGTCTACGAAGCTGCCATCAGCGCCGCCGAAGTCGGCCGTGGTTCCACGGCCGACCTGGTGGACCGGCTCTTCGAGGGCAGTCTGGCCGACGCGGTCAGCCACCTCCTGGAAACCCGGGAGGTCAGCCCGGAAGAACTCGCACGCCTGGAGCAGTTGATCGAGCAGCAGAAGAGGCGGACACACGAATGACGAATGTCGAAAGTCAAATGACGAAAGAAACTCAAAGCACGAAGTACGAAGTGTGGTGCCGCGTGCGCTTGTCTTTCGGGCTTTGTGCTTCGTCACTGCTTCGTCATTCGTGATTGTGATTTCGACAT
>CAYGZI010000058.1:0-16099 GCA_964354245.1 uncultured Planctomycetaceae bacterium | reverse complement strand
AGTGTCTGGCAGTTAACGGTTGCCGCCACCGAAACTCCTGCCGCTGTCCCATCAAACCAATCGTTTCTCCGGAGTCCCGAAAAACGACCGATTTGTAAGGCTCGGCCGTCCCCACGGGCACTGGAAATGTAAGAATCCGCCTCTCGCCAAGCCCGATTCATCTTGCTGAAAGCGTGTGCGGGAAAAGGGGACGTTCTGCTTTTCTATGGTGGGGCATAGGATCATGCGTTTAGTCTCGGTCTGCCGCGGGGGCGGAGGCTTGACTTCAGCCCCAGGCGGTCGGCTATGGTCCGCTGCCACGACTCCCCGCCGAACGGCCACGACGAAGTGGAGATGATTCGGCCAAGCGTCAGGCGAGCGACCGCATCGGCAGACGTTCACGAGCCTCCTCCAGCATCGCTGCAAAGGCTGCGAAGTCCTCTACCTTGTGGAACACCGGTCGGCACGCATTGCCGCGATTGAGTGCATGGAATCAGACCCCGCCGACAGAGGCTCTTGCGCTCATTGGCACGCCGCTATTTTGCCCCAAGGACTGCCCCCCCAAGAGAAAACCAGAATGTCCCCTTTTTCTTTCGCGGCAAGAAAACGCTGGAGAAGGCATTGAGTGTCGCCCAGTTGGGGCTCCACGAGAACTGGAATCACGGCTCAGCCGATGATCCGCACGTGGGCTCTTACGTGGCCATCTTCGTTATGTGGCGTCGCCCTGGCCCCTCGGCGGTTTGCCAGCGGTATCCTGGCTAAACGCCACATATTGTTTGGTCAGCACGCCCGTATCAGAAAATCGTGCTTTGTTGGCTTGTCTCTCGCACGACGAGTAGTTGGGACTAACCCACGGTCTCGCCCCCCGCCAGGCACCCCGAAAACTGCCCTTCCGCAACAGAAACTACTTAACAGGAACCAATGCCTCGTTTTCCGAGTCGACCGGTTTTCGATTTGCAGGAACCGTCTTGAACCACTGCACAACCTCCGGCGAGCCTTTCTCGCCGATCTCAACCGTCGGCCGCATTTTTCCGAGCGGCGGCTCGACCGGCTTCCCGTTGAAGGTATGCACAGTTTCGGTGTAGGCGTATAGCCGTGTGCCGTCCGCTGTTTCGCCTATGCGCTTTATGGTCAGCGACATGTTGCCCGTATATGATTTCCCGGACCAAGATTGTACCACATCGTAGTTAATGTTAATGCCCTCTGAACCGTTGTCGGTGATCAGTTTGACTCGCCCGGTATGCACTCCGTCTGCATTCTGGTCGGTAAACCACGCACGGGAGGGTTGGTCGTCCTCGTACGTAAAATAGAGGTACACACAATAACGATTGCCTGATTGGTCGGCGGATCTCAGAACAACCCGCTTCAAGCGCGCCAACGCGGCAGCGAGTTCTGATGGTTTCCCGGTCGCAATCTCAATTGCCTTTTGCATCAGCTTAATAGCGATGTCGATTTTACCTTGGGCTGCCTCAGCCTTGGCTTCGTCGGCCTTCTTCTTGGAAGTGGCGCGGTTGGGGTTCGCAAGATCGATTGTCGGGAAAATGACGTCCCATTCTTTGTTGATCTTCTTCCATTCCGCCTCAAGCAGACGATCCACAGTCTGAGCCAGCTTGGCCCGCAGTTCCTTCCTTGTGTCGTTAGCCGTCTTAATCGCATCATCGACCTCACTGCGCAGAATGCAGTGTTTCTCGAACGAGCCCCTCGGCTTCCCCAGCGTGTCTTTGCCCGACTCGATGGCGAAACCCACAACCTGCCAAGCGTCGACCATTTGTCGCGCCTCACAGTGGCCGTAAAGCACCTGTTCCTGATCCTTCTTCTGCACCCGATCGAGCTGCTGGTGTTTCGGCCAAGCACCGCGGTACTCCTCCCAGAGGCGTTGAACCTCCGAATTGTTGCGGAGCCGGGCTGGCACTAGTTCGTTGAAGTTCCTCTTCTGCTCCTCAGAACTTTCAGGGTCACGGACGGATTGGTCAGGCGAAGCCAATTTGTAAAGGTCTTCTTTAGGCGTGACCGCGGCCTTCCAGTTCACGTAGTAGACATCATTCTCCTGTTTGATCGTCTGGGTCTTGATGGAATTCACACTGACGTAGGCGGGCAGGTCTCTTGCCACTCGTGCGGAAATCACATCGTCTCGCTGTTTATTACCACCGCCGCAGCCGACAAGAACGGTCAGAAGGCCGATCGCTACGGCCGCTGCGGTTCGGGACCGGTGAATGGCGATTCGTTTCATCATGGGATCCTACTCCTCTTTCTGTTGACGCGGTTGCACGCCGCGGCGGGGTGGCACGGGCGACCTGCCCGCCCGTGTTCGTTTGACCCGACGACGTCGCCCGTAATGGAGCGCGGACGAAGGAGCCGCCCGCGGCGACGGTGCCGCTGGCACGCGGCGCAACACCGCATCTTCGTCAATGTATACCGTCCCGCCTGGTCGGGGTCAATGAGGACACTTCCGCGGCATGGCCCACCGGATCGGGGGAAGGAAAAGGGAAAGGGGACATTCTGCTTTTCTGAACCGGAAAAGGGGACATTCTGCTTTTCTATGGTGGGGCATAGTTTGACTGTATCTGGGATGAAAAGCGACTTAACCAAATATCCTGCAATAAGTTAGCGATGCTAGCATCGGACGCCCTGGGCAGTGCCCACTATGGTAATGGCGGGGATGCTAGCTCGCGTGTTTCTCGAAGAATCCCGAACGTCACGCCGGACACGGGCAAACACGGCAAGAACCATGCATTGTGTTCGACGATGACGTTACTTCAACCGCTGAAGGGAGTTACGGTGGTCCGATACCGGATACAGTCAAAATAGGATCATGCGTTTAGTCTCGGTCGGCCGCGGCGGCGGAGGCTCGACTCCAGCCCGAGGCGGTCGGCTGTGATCCGCTGCTGCGATTCCCCGCCGTAGCGCCACGCGACCAATTGGAAGTGGTTGGGTATCAAAGCGTCAGGCGAGCAACCGCATCAGCAGATGTCCACAGGCATCCTCCAGTAGCGATGCAATGCCGGCGAACTCCACATCCTTGTGGAAGACCGGTCGGCACGCATTGCCGCGATTGAGTGCATGGAAGCAGGCCCCGCCGACAGACGCTCTTGCGGTCCTTGGCATGCCGCCACGCCGCCCCGAAGACCAGACCCCCCAAGAGAAAAGCAGAATGTCCCCTTTTCCTTCTCTGCCGTCCGTCTCGCTCGGGAGCGGGCCATTTGGTTCCCTTGGTCTGGCTAATCCGGTTCTACAACAACACGGAATCCCACGAACGGGCTCCCCTTTGGTGAAGGTCCAGTGAACTCGAAGCGGAGGGAAGAACGGCAAGCGTCCGGGGGCACTACGTAACAGCCCCCGCGCGTGAAGCGATCCGTTCCGGAAGACGCCCCCTGGGGATCAGTACTGTCCGCGGGGGGATACGAATCAGCAAAGTAACCTGAACACAATTCCGCCACGTTCCCATGCATATCATAAAGGCCAAAACGGTTTGGCTTTTTCTGCCCGACCGGATGCGTCTTTTTATCGCTGTTTCCGCCGTACCATGCGTAATCAGCCAACCTGTCATCATCATTGCCGAAACAGAAGCGCGCGCTAGGGCCGCTGTTTGCGCGACAGGCATACTCCCACTCAGCCTCGGTTGGTAGCCGGACCTTCTTTCCCGTCTTTTCAGACAGCTTCTTGCAAAAGGCGATAACCTCATCCCAAGATACCGTCTCGACCGGGTTGTCGTCGCCCTTGTCCGCGCTTGGGTTCTTGCCCATTAGTTGCTGGTATTGTTTCTGTGTCACCTCGTAGATGCCCATGTAGAACGGTTTGCTGATTGTGACCTCACACTGGCTTGCTCTCTTCTCTCCTGGGCGTCTTTCATTGCCCATCATAAATCTGCCAGCTGGAACCAGACACAGCCTCATCGAAACACCGCTACCAAGGTCAAGCGTAGCATCCTTTGTCAGCGCTCTAGCGGTTATTGCATTGGGACTGGTCCAAATCGGTTTGCCCCCAGCGTCGAATAGCCTGAGAGTGGACTCCTCGTAAATACTGCTATTACCGTCCGGCGTCTTGACGGTTCCAGCGCCGAGTTCTACCCGCGTTATGCTTTTGCTGTCTGTTAACGACAGACGTGGGCCGGGTTGCCCGACTAATGCGTGCATCGCGCCATTCGGTCCTCCCATCATAAGTTGAGGCGAGGAATCCTTTACATCCAGACCAAGTAGCGAGCGCATTCCTCCCATTTCATCCATCAAGGTTAAGCAAGCCGATATGGGCTGGTCATCCAAGACTGACATCGCAATCCGCGGTTTGCCTTGCGGGTCGCTCAACCTGAGGGTTGGACCCTGTGTGTCCTCGCCCAAGAATGCCGCCTTGTTCCCGTTCTCTCCTACGAAGCTGAGAAACGGCCCCTCCTTCGGCACGATTAAGCCTACCCGCATGTTGCCATTGGCATCTGTCATCGCCAGGAGGGGCGTCCCCTTGCCCACAGTGATCGCAATCTGCTCTTTCTCGACGCGTAGGATCAATCCCGCCTTCCCGTTTTCGTTTTGCAGCGCGGCGCACATGTTGCCGCTCTCGTCCTCAACAAGGAAAGACCGCGCACGGATCTCTCCTGGAGAGGAAAGGAGCCAACTCACGGCGGCACCGCGCCAATGGACTGCAGCGGCACCCGCTGAAATCGCGCCTAAGACCAGCAACACAAGGACGACTCGAAGCTGAAATATGGCACGCCCTGCGGAGGCATACTGCTGCTCCAGCCTGGTAAGACGTTCTTCATCAGTCATGTTCTGACCCTTTGTCTATAGGTTGTTTCGGGAGGTGCGCCCGGTTGACGTGTCAGCAGATCTCAAGACAACACTTTTTCGAGGGAAATCTGATTCACGAGTATCGGCGTGAGTATAACCGGGGGGAACCTAGTGAATCAAGGGGGTGGTGGCCTGACTCATCCCCACTTTTCTCGGCCGCTGGAGAGGGCGGCGGCGACTTCGGCAAGTGCTTGTACTGGCGATAGTTCCAATTGGCCCAGCATCCGGCGGCCGATGGTGAATATACTGGCGCAGGGAAAAGGGGACATTCTGGTTTTCTGCGGGGGGGGTATCGTATCATGCGTTTAGCCTCGGTCGGCCGCGGGGGCGGAGGCTGGACTCCAGCCCGAGGCGGTCGGCTGTTGTCCGCTGCCAGGACTCCGCGCCGAACGGCGTACACCGCGCGATGCTCTTGCGCAAGGCCGAGAGTTCCGCTTCGCTCTGCGGCTGGTTGACCCAGTCGATCCAGTCGTCGCCCCGAGGCGCCGGGCCGCGGTGCAACGGCACACCGCCGGCCTCGCCCGCCAAGGCGCTGAGCGAACACCACCGCCACTGCTCGGCACGCCGCACCAACCGCGCCCGCAACGCGTTCCGCTCCACGTACCGCAGCACCACAAGGAGGTGCTCGTCCTCCTGGATCGGGAATGCCTCTTGGCATGCCGCCATTCTACCCCGAGAACCAGACCCCCTCAAGAGAAAACCAGAATGTCCCCTCTTTCTCCTCTCCGAGTTCTGAACGCCCACGCCAATCCCCAATCCCTAATCCCCAATCCCTAATCCCTGCCTCTCCGCCACCGCGCGGTAATACTCGATCGACCGCGCGAGCCCCTCCTCGAATGCGATCCGCGGCTCGTAGCCCAGGTCCCGCCGCGCCATCGCGATGTCGGCCATGCTCTCGCGGATGTCGCCCGGGCGAGGATCGGCATGGATCGGATCGACGTCGGTGCCGAGGAGCCGGTTGAGCGAGGCCAGCAGGCAAAGCAGATCGATCGACCCTCCCATGGCCACGTTGAACACCCGGCCGGAAACGCCCGGCGCGTCGGCCGCCAGGAGATTTCCCTCCACGACATTGCCCACGAAGGTGAAATCGCGGGACTGGAGCCCGTCGCCGTAGATCACGGGCCGCTGGCCCGAGAGGATCGCGGTGATGAACAGGGGAATCACGGCGGAGTATGGGCTGCCGGGGTCCTGACGCGGTCCGAAGACGTTGAAGTAGCGCAGCGAGACGGCGGCGACGGCGAAACTCGCCGCAAAGGCCCGGCAGTAATACTCGGCGGCCAGCTTGGCGGCCCCGTAAGGCGAGATCGGGGACGGCAGGTCGCTTTCGCGCTTGGAGCTGGCCGGCTGGTCGCCGTAGACGCTGCTGGAGCTGGCGTAGACCACGCGCCGCACGCCGGCACGCCGGGCAACATCCAGCAGGGTCACGGTGCCGGTCACGCACGAGGCATGGGTATCCAGGGGGTGCTCCATGCTCCGCGGCACCGAGGCGAGTGCCGCCTCGTGAAAGACGCAATCGACCCCTTGGACCGCCTGGGCCACCAGGGGGGCATCGACCAAGTCCCCCTTGATGAACTCGATCTCGCCGCGGATCGGGTCCAGGTTGGACAGGAAGCCGGTGCTGAGGTTGTCGAGCACGCGGACGCGGTCGCCGCGGCGGACGAGGGCCTCGGCAATGTGCGATCCGATGAATCCCGCCCCACCCGTGACAAGAAAGGTCCGCATCGACTGGTCCTTCAGGATTGACTGACCACAAAGACACGAAGAACACGAAGGTTGTCGAGCACTATAGGCGGATCCCGCACGCTGTCAAGGCGCGTACTTGCCTTGGCTGGTGCGGTCGACTACCGTGCTTGGTAGGTGGTAGGTAGCATGTGGCATATGGGGCCCTATATGCCACCTACGACCTGCCACCTACTGTCTTCCTTGTTCCGACCGTCCGAGTTTCGAGACCTGGTGAGCGGCCGTCGCCGTGGCCTGGGCGCCGCGGCCCTGCGGCTTGGGCTCAGTCTGGCGGAGATTCCTTACACGCTGGCCGTGCGCTGGCGCAATCGCCGGTACGACACCGGCCGCGAGCCGATCCAGCGAGTCCCGGTCCCGGTGGTCAGCGTCGGGAACCTCACACTCGGAGGGACCGGAAAGACCCCCTTGGTCGAGTGGGTCGCCCGATGGTTCTCTCACCAAGGGATTCGGGTGGGGATCGTGAGCCGCGGGTACGGGGCCGCGCGCGGGGGGCCCGGGGTCGAGGCCCGGAACGACGAGGCCCTGGAACTGGAGCGGCGACTGCCCGGCGTCCCGCACGTGCAGAACCCCGATCGGGTGGAAGGCGCCCGGCACGCCGTGGACCACTTCGGCTGCCAGGCCCTCGTGCTGGACGACGCTTTCCAGCACCGGCGCCTCGGCCGCGACTTGGACCTCTGCCTGGTGGACGCCCTGGAGCCGTTCGGATACGGTCACGTGTTTCCGCGGGGGACCTTGCGCGAGCCGCCCGGCGGGCTGCGGCGGGCCGACGTCGTGGTGCTTTCCCGGGCCGATCTGGTGACGGCGGCCGCTCGCGGGTCGATCCGCGCAACGGCGGCCTGTTTCGCGCCGGGAGCCGCCTGGGCCGAGGTCGCGTTCGCCCCGCAGGCGCTCTGGAATTCGCGGGGAGAGCACACCGCGATAGCATCGCTTGCGGATAGTCCGGTTGCTGCGTTTTGTGGCGTGGGCAATCCGGCGGGGTTTCGGAGAACTTTAGAAAACCTGGGCTATCGGGTGATAGCTGTCCGGGAATTTGCCGATCATTATCGCTACACGCGGGCCGACGTCGAATCGCTCATCGCTTGGGCCGACCGGCTGGACGCAGCGGCTGTCGTCTGCACCTCCAAAGACCTGGTCAAGCTGGACATCGACCGGCTGGGAAGCCGGCCGCTCTGGGCCGTGAGCATCGTGCTGAACTTTCTCGCCGGCCAAGAGGCGGTGGAGAGGAAGCTGATCGAGTTGGTGTCGCGTCGGACCCGGAATCGGAGGTAGGACGAAGCTCAAACCCGTGGTAAGGGCGCTGCGGCTGAATTGCTATTGGCCCGAATCGGCGATCCAAGTATCCTCCGGCCGGAAACGGACCCCACTTGTGTTGGCAGGCAGGATGCCTGCCCTACTGTGGGCAGGCAAGATGCCTGCCCTACGGACAACCGCTGACGGACGCTTGATGAACATCGCGATCTTCCTCCCCAATTACGTGGGCGACCTCGTCATGGCCACCCCGACGCTCCGCGCGATGAGGCGGCACTTCGGAGCCGAGGCCCGCCTGATCGGCATCCTCCGGCCGCATCTGGCCGACGTGTTGGCCGGGACCACCTGGCTGGACGAGCAATGGCTGTTCAATCCCCGGGCCAAGCGGGTTCAATGGCGTCATTGGGCCCTGATCCACCGCATGAGGCAGCGGCGAATCGACATGGCCCTGTTGCTGCCCAACTCCTTTCGGGCCGCGATTCTGGCCCGACTGGGTGGGGCCAAGCACCGGATCGGATACGGCCGGTACGGGCGCGGACCCCTGCTGACGCGGAGGCTCGATTCCCCCCGGATGAACGGCGGCCTCGCCGACGTTCCGATCGTGGACTATTACCTGAAGGTCGCCGAGGCGGTCGGCTGTGCGCCCGAATCGCGGCGGCTTGAGCTGGTCACCTCGGAAGAAGACGGGCGATCGGCCGATCGGGTTTGGGAGCACCTGGGCTTGCGGACGGATGGGCAGGTCGTCGCCTTCAACCCCAGCAGCGCCCACAGCGCCGCGCGCTTCTGGCTCTCCGAGCACTTCGCCGCTCTGGCCCATCTAGTGGCCGAGCGGCTCGACCACGACGTGCTGGTGATGTGCGGCCCGAAAGAGCGGAGGCTTGCCCAGGACATCGTGCGCTTGGCAAACCACCCCCGGGTCTTCTCGATGGCCGACCAGCCGCTCGACCTGGGGACGGCCAAGGCGTGCATACGCCGGGCCGGGCTGATGGTCTCGACCGACAGCGGGCCTCGCCACGTGGCCGCAGCCTTCGGCAAACCGGTGATTACCCTTTACGGTCCCACGCTCCCGGTCTGGAGCGAGAATCCCACGGTCGTGGCAATTGGCCTCCGCCTGGAACTGCCCTGCATCGGATGCCAGAACCGGGTCTGCCCGCTGGGCCACAACCGCTGTATGAAAGACCTCACCCCCGACATGGTCTACTCAGCGGTGGTGAGGCTCTTGAAGAAACAGCGGGCCGCCTGCGCGGCATGAGAGAGGCGATCAGCGGCCGGGCGCGTCCCTCGCGGCCAAGGGTTCTCGGGGGACAAACTTGTACACTTCCACGAAGTCCAGCTCGTGCGGGGGCCCGCCGGCGCGCTGACCATAGGGGAAGCTGTAACGGTCGCAGGCCACCAGTTCGTAGCGCGATTGCATCCGGGCGAGCCACTCGGACCGGGCACGCTCGTCGGGCGGGAACCAGCCGGAGACGTATTCCACGCACCGCAGGGGCCGATCGGCCGAAATGCGGTCCCATCGGAGCGGCGCTCCCCGGGCGTGGCGCGGCGAATAGATCCGCTGGTTGCACAAGTACAGGGCCGAGATGCCTTGGTCGAATGTCAGCGGCGAAAACGCCAGACCAAGGTCGGTCTTCAAACACGCCACTTCCCCCTCAAACTCGGCCATGTGCCAGAACCAGCGTGCGAAGTCCCGCGTGCGGAGCAGGTCGAGAGTCTTGGCGGGGCGGGCGAGATCGCGGGCGGCACAACCGGCGCCAATCGCTGCCAGGATCGCCAGAACGCACGCCAGCGTCACCCCCCGGCGCCCCCGGCCGCTCTTGGCGCGGAGAATCGCCGCGGCTGCCCCGACCGCGGCGAGCGTGCAGAAGGCGGGCGCCAGGTAGATCTGGAATTTCACCATCTGCCCATAGGGGTGCCGGCGCAAAGCCGCGGCCACCAGCGAGAGTGCCAAGGGCGCAAGGCACAACACCATCGCCTTGCGCCGGCGCCGCCGCCAGAACACGGCCGCTCCCAGGACGCACAAGAGGAACGTCAGCGCGCTGCCGCCGCGGTGCCCGCCCAACGGATAGGCCAGCATGTCGCTGGTGTGCGCGACCAAAAGCCAACCGGGCAGCTTCAGCGGCTCGCCAAGGGGAGGGAAGCCGCTCTCCCACCATCGTTGCATGTCGGCCAGCGCGGCCGCGCTCTGGTTCCCCGCATAAGTCGCGAAGATGCCTGCGAATGCGGCGCCTAAAAGGCCGTTGAAGGCCAGCCAGGGAAGCCACCCGCTTCTCTTTTCCCGCCAGAGCACCAGCGCCACGAAGAGACTCACGCCGCCCCCAACCAGCGCTGCCGGGTAGGAGAGAAACACCCCGACCGGCGCCAGGGCCGCCAGGGTCCACAGCCAGCGGGCTTCGCCCGGCCGCCGCCACCACTCGACCGCCAGCATCAAGAACACCAGGGAAACGAACAGGTCGGCGCCGTACTGCTTCGCCTCGGCGGAGTACCGGATCATGGGATAACTGACCGCGAACAGCGCCACCGCGATCACCAGCGGCGTCCCCTCCAGCAGCCGGCCGGCCAAGTGGCGGAACACAAGGAGGCTCCCCACGCCGAGGACCACGGCCAACAGCCGAAGGGTATATTCGTTGAAACCCAGGAGCTTGATCAGCGTTAACTGGACCCACAAAAACCCGGCCGGGCAGACTTCGTGGTAATCCAGTGCCTGCGTCAGATCGAGGTAGTTGCGGTCGAGCAGGCTGCACGACAGGAAACACTCGTCTTCCCAGAGCGGAAACCGCAAGGCATACCGGAGCACGCGGACCGCAATCCCCAGGATCACGAAGACCCACACCCAGCGCGCCGCCTGGCGCGCGCTGAGCGGGTCGAGGGGGTCAAAGCATATCCGCTGGCACGCCAACGCAAGCCCCCTTAATGCGTACGGATCGGAGGATTCAGCGGCTTCTCGGGGATACAGAGAACGTCGGGAGAGCCGTCGCACGGCAGGATCGGGCGGAACTGGTAGCCCAGTTCGGCGAGGAATCGGCAGCACTCGTCGCGCAACGGCGGGCTGTGCGTCGAAAGGAAGATCATCGGGCGCGCGCAGGTCAGGACGTCCCCAGATCCCCGCAGAACCTGGAGTTCGGCGCCCTCCACGTCGATCTTCAGGTGGGTGGGCCAGACGCCCCGCTCCCGGACCACGTCGTCCAGCCGGCGGATCGGCACGCGCAGGTCGCCGGAGTCACTGAGATGGCCCGTCCCGCTTCCGGTCCCCTGCGCAAAGTTTGCCGTCCCATGGAAATCTCCCACGGCGGCCTCGCAGAACACCACGTTCTCCAGCCGGTTGAGGGCCACGTGCCTTCGGAGGAAGTGGGCGTTCCTGGGGTCCGGCTCGAACGCCAGCACCCGGCCTTCGCCGCGCACCAACCGGGCGCCCAAGAGCGTGTAGTAGCCGACGTGCGCCCCAATGTCGAAGACCGTGCTGCCGGGCAGAACGTAGCGGGCGAACAGCGCCGTCTGTTCCCGCTCGTAGGAGCCCAGAAGAACCCGCAAGAGCTTTCCGCGGCTGGCAGGCGTCCAGCGCATCCCGCGCAGCGGACCCGCGAGGATCCGCACGGCGAGCTTCCAGGCAAACCGCTCTTTGCCCCCGTCCTTCGTCCTGAGGAGATGCTCGAACCCGCTCACTGGCTTTTCCCTCCGTGGTCGAGCGCACGGGCGACCGCCACCTGCCGCATGCCGCCATGGCGCCGAATCGACCGGAGCGTGGGCGTGGACATGACCAGGTGCCCGAGCCAATTGGACCGGAAAATGACGATGTTCATGGCGCGCGTGGGCACCGTACGACGGAGTTGTTCGCCCGTCCAGGGAGGCAAGACGTGTCCTGCCGGGAGGGCAATCTGCGGAAAATGGGGGAGCCGCGCTCCCGTCCCCTGGTAAACGCCGTAAAATAGCCAGGCCACCCGGTTGCGACAATAGCAGTTACACAACCTCACGCTTCCCGCGACCTTAAGACCTCCCGGTAGACCTCCAGCGTCGCTTCGACCATGCACGCGGCGGTGAAGAGTTGCTCCGCACGCCGGCGGGCCCGTTGGGCAAGCGTCGCGCATTGGTCGGGCGACTGAAGGGCCTGGAGAATGGCCGCGGCGAGGGCCCCCGAGTCGCACGCCGGGACCGTCCAGGCCGTGGGCTCGCTTGCGGATTCGCTGCTGCCGGTCACGTCCGGAATGCCCCCTGCGGTGGTCGTCACGATCGGCACCCCCGCCAGCATCGCGTCGATCAGCGTCGAGCCCATCCCCTCCATGTAAGAAGGGAAGACAAACAGGTCCGCGGCATGGATCAGGTCGTGTACGTCGTTGCGGTAGCCCAGGAAACGGACGTCGCCTTCGATCCCAATGCGACATGCCTGCGTGCGGAGCGTCTCGGTCAACTCGCCGTCGCCGGCCAGAAACAGACGGACCTCGGGATACTGGGCGAGGACCGCCGGCATGGCATCCAACAGGAAGCGGTGCCCTTTGTGGTCCGTCAGTTTGGCGACCGTCAAGAGGACTCGCTCTACGTCCGAGACCCCGATGGCCTGCCGGCCTCTCCGGCGATCCCCTTGCCGTACGCGCTGGGGGTCTACGCCGTCGTGGACCACGCGGAGGAGACGGCCAGGGATGCCGCCTTCCCGGCAGACCTCGGCGACGCGCCGGGATACGCAGATCAGCCGATCGCAAAACGCCCGGTAGCGGAACGGGAAACGGAGCGGGAAATCGAGACGCCGCGAGGCGACCCGCGCAGGGATGCCCAACCCGAGTGAGGCCAGTCCCGCAGCCGTCAAGGCGTGGGCATCGTTGGCGTGCAGGACGTGGGGAGCGAGTTGCCGCAGGGTGCGACGAATACACCACAGCGCCGCCGGACTTCGCCCCTTGCCGGGGAACTGCACTATCTCATAGCCCTCGACGGCCATGCGCTGGGCGAGGACTCCCCGGCGGCGAGCAAGAATCGCCACGCGGTGACCGCGCTGGCGCAGCCCGTGGGCCAGGAGCCGCGCCTGCTCCTCGCCGCCGTGCCATTCCGCTTGGGTGGAGACAATGGCGACGGTGAGTGGGCCGGGGTGGGGCACGGTTCAGGGTTCAGGGTTCAGGGTTCAGGGTTCAGGGTTCAGGGTTCAGGGGATAGTGAGAAATGAAAAATGAGAAATGAGAAGGGCAAAGTGCAAAATGGGGGAACACTCTGCACTTTTCACTTTTCATTTCTCACTTCTCATTTCTCATTTTTCATTTCTCACTCTTTAGCTCCGCCAGGACTCTCATCCCACCTTCTCCCTGAACCCTGAACCCCGAACCCTACCGGGCCGACACGGCCCGGCTCTGAACCCTGAGGAGTATCCGCGCAACACTGGGCGCCGACGAGCCGCGCAAGAGAACGAAGAGCGGCTCCGGTCCCTCCGACGCGCGTACGGGGTCCACCGGCTCCAAGCCCAGGGGCCTCATCCTCTCGATGAGGCTCTCACAACGGTCTCTCGGCATCCTTCGCGTCGGGTGCAGGAGGAGCACGTCGGGCCGGAGGGACCTCGCCATCTCGATCACGACGGTCGGGTCCTCGTTGTCCAGGCGAAAGGTGTGGCAGCCCTCCCCGTGGGCGTAGTAGCCGACGATCTGCGCGATCCCTGCGGGCCCGACCAGCACGCGCGGGCTGGCGCCCCGGTCCCGGAGCCACTGGCCCAGCAGCGCGGCCCGGGTGCGCATGTCGAAGTAGTTGTCGTTGCACGTCATGGCGTCGCCCACGCCGAGCGCGCAGACCACGGCCAACGGGGCCGCGGCAATCGCCGGGCCGAGCCGGGCGCCGAGACGGAGACTCGCCGCCAACCGCACCAGCCACGCGGTCAATCCCATGAGCCCCAAGGCGGCAAACGGAGAGGCCAAAAGCGCGATCGTGAGGGCATAGCGCGGACAGATCAGCCGATCGTACCAATACTGGACCCAAATCCCCCCCATCACCAGCAGGGCCGCGACAAACAGGGCCTGGTGATCCCGCCGGGCCCAAATCCGCCGCCAGCCCAAGAGTCCGCCGAACATCAATAGCGCGAAGGCCGGCGACAGCCCGCGGGTCATCATCGGGAAGAAGACCCACAGCGACCGCCCCAGCGAGGGAGGCGGCCCTGCGGGGACCATCGGGGGCGGGCCGGCAGCGGGCGCGTCGACTGCGGATTGCACCGGGGCGGCTCCCCAAAGGGCGCCGAGCCAAGTTTGGACCCGCTCCAGCGGGCCCAGGCGCGGCAAGACCCAGTCGCCGGACCAATAGCGACACGCGAGGTTGGCCAGAAGCACGAGAGCCGGCAGGACCGAAGTGCAGGCGGCCACGCCCAAGATGAGCCTCCATCGCTGGACGCGGAGGGCCCTCCATCGCCAGAATGCCCAAAGCCCCAGCGGCACGTAGAGAAACAGCCCCTCGAACCGGGTCAGACAGGCCAGGCAGACCGCGACCCCCGCTAACGCGAAAAGTCCCAACCGCACCTCTGTGATCGCCCGCCATAACAGGTAGATCGACAGCGTGAACAAGAACCAGAACGTCGGGTCCCGCATGATTTCCGGGCTCCAGGCGATCATTTTTGGCTGCACGGCGTACAGGAGGCAGGCGACCAGGGCAACGCGATCGTCGAACTGCCGCCGGACCCAACCGAAAAGGGGGAGCACCACAAGGCTGGAAATCGCGACCCCCCAGAGCATCCCCGCCGTTTCCCACTCCAGTCCGGCGCGGTGCAGGAGCATCAGGATCGCGGGGAGCGTATTGACCGACATCTCTTGAAAGCCGCCGTGGAGATCGCCCGCCTCCAGGGCCTTGGCCAAATGAATGTAAAGCACGCCGTCCGGACAGACGCCGGGAATGCGAAGGGCCATCCAGACGCGGAGGGCCAGACAGAGTAGGACCAGCCCCGCCAACCAGGCCGTCCTCCGACGAAGAACCATCCGTTCCGGGGAGGGGTTATCCAGATGATTGGGGTAGTCCCTCGGGATCGCCTGACCAGGGGCGTGAGAAGCGGCCAAAGAGGTTCCCATGGGTCATGCCGGCGAAACCACGAGAAGAGAGCCCAATCGCGGGGGGCACTATACGCCGACCCGGCTGGGGCAATCAAGGCCAATAACCCCCCATTCCGGGTTACATGCTCTAACGCGCAGTCGGCCGCCGCTTCGCAGAACCCTTGCCGACGGGACCCCCAGCAGCACCGCTTACCTCTCGGAAACCTGTGACACGCGGTTGTGAATCACCCGTCCCCAGGTGCCCGGCAGTTCCCCATCCGGTAGAATAACAGGGGGAGGTACCAGCAGCGGCTGCGGACGGTGCTAAACGGACAGTCTCGCGTCGGCCCGGGTGGAAGTACGATGAAGTCGCTCAAAGGCCACTTTCTGATTGCCTCCTCCTACCTGCAGGACCCGAACTTTGTGCGCGCGGTGATCCTGCTGGTCCACCATTCGAAGCAGGGTGCGTTCGGGATCGTGTTGAACCGTCCTGCCGAGAGCACGGTCGAGGAGCTTTGGGAGAAGGCCGACCAGGGCCCTTGCGAGTGCAAACAGCCCTTCTACGTCGGGGGCCCGGTCGCCGGGCCGGTGATGGCCATCCACGGCGATCCCGAGTTGGCTGAGATGACGATCCTTCCGGGCGTCTACTTCGCCGCTCACAAAGAGCACCTGGGGAGACTCATCGAGCAGAACGAGCATCCGTTCCGAATCTTCATCAACCACTCCGGCTGGGGCGAGGGGCAGTTGGAGCACGAGCTGGAGCAAGGCGCGTGGCTGACCATCCCCGCCACCCCCGAATCCGTCTTCTACGACGAATTCGACCTCTGGACGAAGGCCACGTACCAGGTCGGCCGGACGCTCTTGACCAAGGTGCTCAAGCTCAAGCACATTCCGGAAGACTCGGGATTGAATTGACGCGCCGCGCAAGCGCGGCGGCTAAACCCTCTGCCTACTGCCTACTGCCTACTGCCTACTGCCTACTGCTTCTCAGTGCATCTCCGCCGCAACCGTTCCGATCCCGGCTCGGTAAAAATTGAACTGCACGTTGGGGTGGTCGGCCAATAGGGACATCGGCACCGACGAGTCCGGGATCCGCTTGGCAATCATCAGCGTGGTCAGACGCATGCCGAAGGGATTGTCGTGCGTCCCCGCCTGCCAGATGGAGACCTTCCCGGCCTTCCACGTCTCGACCGGCCCCACGGTCGCCGCCTGGGTCGGGACCAGGGCCACTTGTCCGCCGCCGGAGGTCCGGGCGTTTTGGAGGATGGTCATGGGGTGCAGGTCGGTCACACGGGTGGCGAGCTTGCGGTACTCTGCCGGGGGCGGCGGGTCGTCTTTCCAGCGGCCTTTGCGCCGCGGCGGGTCGTTGAACGCCCA
>CAYGZI010000057.1:0-16393 GCA_964354245.1 uncultured Planctomycetaceae bacterium | reverse complement strand
AAAGAGGTCGGGGCATCGCGAGAAAGAAAGTCTGTGTGACCCCCTGTCTGTTCCGCAACCCCTCCGCCCCCAAAGCCTCAGGAAGGACCCGCGGGCGGGGGGGGTGGCTCAAGCTTCGGGCCTCGCCTCCGGCGTCGCCCGGACCATCGCCACAATGCCAGCGCGGATAGCGTCGGGGAGCGTGGGCCACCGCGCGACCAGGGCCGCCAAGTCGGGGTCCGGAGGCGCGCCGTCCGGCCGGGTTTCGCCACGACTCGCCGGCCCAACTGCTGCCCCAATTGCGCCCCCGTTGCGCGGCGGGTTCCCGAAGTCGTTTGGAATTGCGGGGTTGGGGCAACCTGCCAACGGACTTTTAATCCGTAGGTCTGGGGTTCGAGTCCCCACAGCCTCACTGGACGCAAGCCTTTGAAACGCAAGGGCTTGTGGCAATTCCGTGGCACGTGTCGCGCGAGCGTTACTTCGCCGGCTTCGTCGTTTCCTTCTTGTCCGGCAACTGCATGTCGATTTGGGCATGGGCAGAGACGACGCCCGGTTGGACCGCCGCGTCCAGCTCCAGCCCGCGGAACCAGTTCAGCGGCGGGGCCCGATAGCCCTTCGGGAAATCGGGGTCGGGAGTCGTTTTCGAGCGTGGCAAGGCGGAGTTCGCTGGGGTGGGACCGAAAACGACTCCCGACCCCTTCTTCTCCGTTCCTTCCAGCGCCGTCGAGGTCCAGTAGCCCACGCCTTCCGCTGGTTGGCGATAAACGTACTGGCCGCCCAGCGGGCAGATGAGCTTGGCGTCCAGGAGCAGCTCGGCCGCAGCTCTAGCCTGATCGCCGGGCACGTGAAGCTGCTGGCCGATCTGGTGCAACAGGCGCAGATTGCCCACGCTCGTCTGCCGAGTGCGCGAGTAGCCCCACGAGTTCAATGAGGGCGTAATCCGGGCACTGGAAAGATCGACGGCGCGGAGGCGGATCTGGGCCGGGCGCTCGGCCTTCTCAAAGTGCAATTGTGGGATCACCTCCTGGATCACCTCGCGGTGGAAGGAGAAGACCCGGAAGCGGTCGAACTTGTCGCTCCACACCTTCGGTTCCTCTTGGAGCGGGGCGGCCCGGTCCACGAGGCCGACCTTGCCCTGCGGGAGGAAGAGGCCGAGCCACCCCAGCTCGCCGTCGGTCCCAAGGTAGCCGACCACGAGGTTCTTGAGCCGGCCCAGCGGGAGCATCCTGCCTTCGATCACCTCCATGCCCGGCCCGATGAATTGCAGCCCGCCAAAGAGCCGCTGCCGGGCCAGGACCAGCTCGAAGGCCGCCGAGTCGGCCGGGATCGGTGCCAGGCGATTGGCTTCCGGTGCGCCGAGGCGCTGAGAGACCATCTCGAAGTGTTTGCGCGAAAAGGGCGTCATGCGGAGATCGGCCACGATCCGCTCGCGGTTGTCGGGGCGCGGCTCGCGCTGGATGCCGACCAGCACCGGATCGAGCCGCTCCCAGGTGGATTGGTAGAACTGGGCAAACTCGCGGAAGGTCTCAACTTCGCGGCGGCTGACGGCCGTGACCTGAACGTCGGGTATTGGGGTAAACGCCCCGCGCTCGCCGCGGAGCGAGTCGCGGACCTCGCCGCCGGCGATCACCGCCCGGCTGCCGTCCGCGCGGGGTCCGAACCCCGGCGGCAGGAAGCCGCCCCGGACAAGCTGCTCGACGGCGTCGCCCGGCTTGCCCTCGGTCGCCGAGGCCAAGAGCGCCAGTTGCACGAGCTCGATGTCCGCTAGGGCCTCGACGCGGCGGACCATCTCCACGCGGTACGCCGGCGACGTGAGATTCCCGAAGAATCCGCTCGACAGGTAAACGAAGACCGTGTCCTTGCGCGAAAGCGGCATCGCCGCGCGGGCGTGGCGGTACTCCTTCGACGCCCCCAGGCTCCCCTTGCCCGAGCGGGTCTCCAGGAAGCGCCTCGCCAGCGTCTTGGACGTCGTGATGAAGTGATAGTCGCCGTCGACGGCGTAATAGGACCGCATGCTGCCGTCGGGTGAGGAGAGATACGAGACCTTCTGCCCGGAGATATCGACCGTCTGCTCCGTGACGCCCTTGATCTTCTTGACCCGCTCTTGACGCTGCCGCTTGAAGTCGCCGCCGAGCAAGAGGCTGCTCCGGGCCTGGAACAAGAGGCCGTACGCGCCGCCCTCCTTGATAAACAGGTCGGTGCCCACGATGGCCACGTCGGCCACGAGCGTATCGCCCAGGAGCCGGGCCAGCACGGTGGTCTCGACCGCCAGTTGCGTCTCGAACCGGTTGCGCGTGCCGGTGTCGAGGCCGCGCGTGGCGATGAGATTCTGGAAATCGCCGCCCCAGCGGGCCAGCGTGTCCTGGAACCAGAGGAAGTTGTTGAAGCTGCCGAAGCGGACGTAGAGGCACTCGGCCGGCACGCGCAGCGCCAGCGGCTCGACCGCCACGTCCTTGGCCGGCTCGGGGATTTCCAGCTCGGGCGTGGCGACCGGCTCCGGGAGCGGCCGGTCGGCCGGCTCGCTCGCCGCCGATGGCCCGAGGAAACGCTCCCGCTCCAGCACCAGACGCAGCGATTCCGTGTCCGCGGCCAGGCCCAGCTCTCCGGCCAGCTTCTCGTGCCAGGACTGCGGCTTGGGCCGCGCCGGCAGCCGGATGCCCAGTCGCCGGGCGAGCATGGCCCGGAGGTAGTTTTCCACAAAGGGCGGGTAGTCGGGCTTCTGCTCGAAGAGTCCCGGCTCGGCATTGTAGTGGCGCCACCACGCGGCAAGCAGCCGGCGATGACCGGCGGGGTTGGCCCGCGGCGCGATCGTCAGGCCGTCGATGCGGCGGGACTGGACCGAAAGCTCCAGCGGCGCCTCGCCGACGAAGAGGAAGTAGACGTTGGTGCGGCCCGGCCGGTTGAGGAACTCGCCGAAGATCCGCACGGCCGGCCGCTTCGATTCGTTGAGCAGCTCTTTGACCGCGCCCAGCAGCGGCCTGCGCTCGACGGCCGGATAGAGCACCCGGTTGTCCTTCGCAGTGACGCCTAGGCCGTCGGTTCCCAGGACTTCCGGCAGCAGCGACTCGTGTACCTCGACTTCCACGCGCCCCACGCCGAACGGCTGACCCGAAAAGGCCTCGCCGCGAAGCCGCACCTGGGCGTGGGCGGCCGCGCCGGCGGCAGCGACCAGGAGAAAAACCGCAAGACCGAGTACGCCTCTTCGTGCTACGGATCGCAGCATGGCCTGTTCCTCGCAAAACGCACCAAAGCCCACGGGTTGCAGCCCGTGGGCTTTACGGGTTCTCTCACTGGTGTGCCACTGCTTGCCTGGCGGCAAGCAGTGGCACACTCCTACGCGCAGAATGACCGCGGGACGTCATCGCCCGACCGGCTTGACGCTCGTCTGCTTGGTCGGCTTGAGCTTCACGTCGGGCACTCCGGGCACGGCAACGCCGCAGGCACGGAGCGAGGCGGCAATCGCGGGCTTGTAGTCGCCGGGGGCCGCTTCCAGGCCGGCCTTCAGGGCGGCAATGGCGTTGTCGCCACCGACCCGCTGAAGGGCTGCGCGGACGTCCTCGCGAAGGTCGGGGTTGGCCAGTGTCTGCGCCGCCCCATCGACGCCGATTTCGTCGTCGCGCACGATCTCCGAGAGCATCCAAACCACGTCGCGGCGGAGCTGGATGGGCTGGCCCTCGTCGGTGAGAATCCCGATCAAGGCGTCTACCGCAGCTTTTCGCTCGCCGTCTGCGCCGGGGCGGCCCACATAGCGCACGATGACCCACATCGCGCGGACCGCCGAGCGGGAGACCTCCATCGAGCCATCTTTGGCCAGCGTTGCCAGCGCACTCATGGCGGCGGCCCCGACTTTGCCCGCCGCCTGCCAGGCCGCGGCACGGACCTTGTCGTCCTTGTCCTTGAGCTTGGCGATCAGGGTATCGACCGTGAGTTCGTCATCCATCTTGGTATCCTTTGCTATGCTTGGGGTTCTGTTGTTTCAGGGTCAGGAGGACAGGCAGGAATGCCTGTCCTCCGGTTACAGGTAGTATGGGAACCGTTGCGGGCGGCTCATCATGCGCCGGGCCTGTTGGTCGCCTACGATCTCCTGCCTGACGGGGTCCCACTCGATCTTCCGCTTCAAGGTAAACGAGAGGTTCCCCAGGACCGTCAGGTTGGCGGTCGCCACGCCGCCCTCGACGTTCATGATCGTCTTCCGTCCGGTCTTGATCCCCGCAAACCAGTCTTCCTTGTGGCCCGGGCTCTTGTAGACCTGGGTGCCGCCCTCGGGGACCTTGAAGTCGCGGGCCTTCTTTTCGGTCCAGGTGCCGCCGTCGCCGCCGTAGAGGATCAGCTTGTCTTTGTCGCCGTGATAGATGGCGCCGTAATCGTTGTGGCCTTGGTCGCCCTTGGGGGGCTTGTCGCCCGGCTGGGCCCAAATCAAAGTCCAATCCGGATCCTTGAACGTATAGACGACCTCCATCTCAAGCGCCGAATCCCAAAGCCCCTTGGTCGGGGCCGTCCCCTTGGCCTCAATCGAGACCGGGCCCTTCTGGTCCGAGCCCATCAGATACAATGCGCAGCTCATCACGTGGGCCCCGCGGTCGCGGATCTGCCCACCGCCCGATTCCAGGAACCATCGGAACGACCCGGGATGATAGCAGCGATTGTAGGGACGCCACCGCATGGGCCCCAGCCAAAGGTCCCAATCCAACTCGGGCGGAGGATCGCCGTCCGGCTGCGGATTGCCCTCGCCCGGGCTCGGGTAGTGCCAACATGTTACCTTGCTGACCTTGCCCAGCATCCCGTTGCGGATGTAGGTGATGGCCGCGTGGCAGTCGGGCGTGGAGCGGCCTTGCGAGCCGACCTGCACGGCGATCTTGTTCTTCTGCGCAGCGGCGACCATGGCCTTGCCTTCCTCGATCGTGCAGCAGGCCGGTTTTTCCACGTAGACGTGCTTGCCGCACTCGCAGGCGTGGACTGTCTGGACCCCGTGCCAGTGGTCGGGCGTGGCGATCACCACCGCGTCGATGTCCTTGCGCTGGATCACGTAGCGGTAGTCGCGGTAGACGTCGGCCTGGGGACCGGCCACTCGCGAGGCATTGGCCAGGCGACTCTCATCGACGTCGCAGACGGCGGCGAGATTCACTTCGCCGCGCGTGGCGCGACCCTTGATGTCGCCCAGATGGTAGCCGCCCATCCCGCCCACGCCGATGTGCCCGAACGTCAGACGCTCGTTGGCGCCCGGCTTGCCCGGCCGGGCGAGGGCCTCGCCGGGAAGCAAGTAGGGGAGACTCACCGCGGCGGCCGCGGTGGTGAGAAAATCGCGTCGCTTCATCGTCAACCTCCTTTTCCGTGTGAACTACTTGAGGGGCTCTCTACAAGCTATCGCCCGGGGCGAGCCCGATCAAGGGGCCCGGGCCTTTTCCGGCCGTTTTCCTCCGGCGGCGGGATCGGTATGATGAGACTGGATCGTCATGAGTACGCAAGCCATTTTGCCGCTGATTTCGTTCGCCGAGCGCGTCCGCGCCATCGACGAACACGCCGCGCATCACATCCCGCTCTTGGAAGAGGCCGCGCGGCTCTTGGCCGGCAAGGATCATGTGTCCCCACCCGCTCGGCGTGACCTGGCCGCCAAGCTGGAGCGCTGGCGTTACCAACTCCTCAACCGGCACGGCGGCCGGCTCTCGCCCGAAGACCGGCAGTTCGTCGACGCCCTGGACCTGGCGGCAAACGAGTTGGCCCAGCGGGGCTCGCGCCCGCCGCGGTCCACGCGCCTGGCCCTGCGGGATACTTCCGCCGACGATCCGGCGGTCCTCGAAGCCAGGCGCTGTCTCGAGCCCGCCGTCAGCCTCGAATCCGTAACCGCCTGGACCGCCGGCTTGACGCGAGAGCATTTCACCCTCGGAGCGACCTCGCCCGCGCCAGCCGCTCGCCGGCGCATGCTCCTCTACGCCCCGCTCTATCTCTCGAACTACTGCATCAACTATTGCCGGTACTGCGGATTCCGCCACCCTCGTGCAATTGAGCGCAGGCATCTGGGATTGGAAGAGGCCCTGCGCGAGGCCGACGTGCTCCGCGCCCGGGGCTTCCGCCACGTCCTCCTCGTGGCCGGCGACTTTCCCAGCCTCACCACGCCGCTGTACTTTGCTGAGATCCTCCGCGCCCTGCGGGCCCGAGGCATCGCTCCGGCGGTCGAGATCGCACCGCAAACTACCGAGGCGTACCAGTCGTTGGCCGCTGCCGGGGCGGCCGGCGTGACGCTCTATCAAGAGACTTACGATGAGCGGCTTTACGCCGACTATCACCCGCGGGGGAGCAAGGCCGCCTATGACTGGCGCCTGGAGGCCCTGGATCGGGCGGCCGAAGCCGGCATGAGGCGGCTCGGGCTGGGAATCCTCTTGGGCCTCGGCGACCCGCGCGAGGACCTGGCGGCCATGATGCGGCACGGGCGGTATCTGGCGGCCCGATTCCCCGACCGCACGCTGGCCTTCAGCCTGCCGCGGATCTACGAGGCCCCGGATGGGTTCCGCGTGCGCTTTCCGGTGGACGATGAGCTGTTCGTGCGCATGCACTGTGCCCTGCGGATCGCCTTTCCGCGGGCGGAGCTGGTTCTTTCGACGCGGGAGCCCGAGGCGCTCCGAAACCGCCTGGCCGCCATCTGCATCACGCAGATGAGCGCCGGGAGCTGCACGGCCCCGGGCGGGTACGAGGACGCGGCTAGCGGCCGCCGGGCGGGGGAGCAGTTCCCGGTCTGCGACCAGCGGTCCCCGGCCGAGGTCGCCGCCTGGCTCCGCGACGCCGGGTTCGAGATCGCGTGGGAGATTCAGCGGAACTGATCGGACGCGGGTCTTGCAGGGCTGCCGTTGCCTCAAGCCAACACGTTGCCGGAAGTCAACGTCCGTCTTCACAATCCGTGCCGTAGGCCGAGCGAAGCGAGGCCCGCCAACTGCCTCGTAACGTGCCGCCAGCCCTCGTCTTGCGTTCCTCCTCGGATGCACCGCCTCTCGAACCGCTCAGTACGGCACCCCGTTTGCTTTGTGAACGATCGTCGTAGGACAGGCATCCTGCCTGTCCGGCAAACTGAGAGGCTCTAAGCCGTGCCACGGTGGCTGACAGGCTGGAAGCCTGTCCTACGACGGAACAGGGCAAGAGGCATAGCCCACGGGCCGGACCGGCCAATCGCACGCACCGGCCGCTCGCAACCCAGGCCCGTGGGCTCCTCTCAAATTGTGGCTCATCCCGTTATGCACGCCCGCGAACTGCTGGAACTGGCTGCACTGGTCGCCGAACACGCGGCGGTCCTGATCGAGGGCTCGGGGCCGATCGCGGAAGGGAGCGTCGCGGCCTATTGGTCGGCGTCGCGGTGCCGGTTGAACCGGTGGCATCGGGAGCTGAAACGCTTTGCCTCGCCGGCGACCGCCTCCTCGTCCGAGCCGTTGGGCAGGGAAGATGCCACGCTGGTCGGCGCGATCGAAGAGGTCCTTACCGGCGAGGTCTTGACCCGGGTGTGGACCGCGGTCGCGTCTGCCTACGACCGGCGTCGCGGCACGGACCTGGTGGCGCCGGTGGCCCACAGCGTGCTTGCCGCCCACACCGAGGCCCGGCATCGGGTGCTGACGGTTTTGGTCAGCGGATCGAGCCTTGCCGCGGAAGACGCGATGTGCCTGGACCGGCTCCGCCGCCTGTCGGAGCGATGGACCGACGTGCTGTTGGGCCAACTGGCCGCGGCGGGCAACGTCCGGGAGTTTGCCTTTGACCCGGAGCGGGCCGGGGATTTCGCCGCCGATTTCCCGCAGCAGGGGCGGCGGCAAGGGGACTGTCTGGTTTGGCCGCTGATGATGTCCTCGATGCGGGCCGCCTTCCGGCACGGGCTGGCCGCGGTGAGCCCCAACGCCGATCTGAACGCCAAGATCGCCGCCAGCATCGTCTCGACCTTCCCGCCCGAGTGGTTCGAAGCGGTGGGCGTCCCCGAGTCGCTCTGGCTCTTGCGGATCTCGCAGACCACCGGCGCTGCCGAGAGGCTGATCGAAGAGCTCCTCCTCTCGTAAAGCCGCGACCGCCGGCCCGCGAGTCTACCGATCGGAATCCTCGGCGACGTGCCGCTTGCGCTGGTAGAGGCGGCTGGCGTTTTGCAGCATGCGCCGCTCCTTGCCGGTCAGGCTTGCTTCTCCCTGGAGCGAGATTTTCGCCAGGATCCGGTCCACTTCCTCGCCGAGCTTCTCGTCTTCTTCCGGGGCCTCGGGTTTGTGGAGCCGGAGGTGGGGACGCCGCCGGAGCCATCGCCACGAGCCTCGGCCCGGGACCAGTTGCCCCAGATTCCAGCGGAGCCGGCAATAGAGGAAGGCAAACGCAGCCCCGCTCAAGTGGACGGTATAGGCAACCTTGCTGGAATCCTCGCCGGCCGTTGCGCGGTCCATCGCTCCCAAAACGTCCCCCGCCACCAAGACCACGCCCAGCACCCAGGCCGGCATCGGAAGGACGAAGAACAATAGCACCCTCGCCTGCGGGTAACTCACGACGAAGAGGATTACGATCCCGGTCACCGCGCCGGAGGCCCCGACGACCGAGGCGCTTTCCGGGGCGCCCTCGATGAACTTGCCAACGGCCGCCCAGACCAGCGAGCTGAAGACCAGCAGCACCAGGTACAGCCGCAGAAACTCCTTGGCCCCGTAGCGCTCCTCGACCGGCCGGCCGAAGAACCACAGCACCAGCATGTTGAGGACGATATGGGACGGCGCGGGCGCATGGATGAAACCGTACGTCAGAAACTGCCACCACTGCCACCAGAGTTTGGGGTGGGTTAAGGTGCCGACCGAGACTCCCAGGTACTTCCCCAGGTACTCCTCGGTGGGGTGGGGGGCAAGGAGGAGCCGGTCCACCAAGTAAACGACGACATTGATGACAATCAGCGTCGCGGTAACAGAGCGCGGGGCGCGGAGCGCGAATGTCTGCCGCTCTTCCCGATAGTAGTCTCGGTCGTAGATGCCCATGTTCCGGTGGCCGCCGCCAGTCTGACGGGACGCCCTTGCAGGAATTACCCGGGGATGCGCCTACACCTCGAACGGGTGGGATTGGCGCGGCACCACCGAGTCTAGCTGTATCCTATAGACCGCTCGGGGCAATGACAATTGCGTTTTTGCCCGGGCCAAGAGACGGCCGCTGCCGTCCGGACGGTGAGCGCGGCTCAACGGCCGCCGGTGACCTGAGCCATCTTCTCGGTCTGCTCTTGGATCCGGCGGAGCCCTTCCAACTGGGCCCGGGCGATCTCGGCTGCCAGGGCCTGGTTGGTCTTGAGCGTCTGGCCGATGTCGGCTTTCAGTGTCCGTTGCCGCTCGTCCAGGCGTTTGCAGAGGTCCTCGACGTTCTGCCGCTCAGTCTGCTCGGTCTTCAGTTCTGTGGAGACGGCCGCTTCCTCTTGTTTGAGCGAGGCCACGAGGTTGGCGGCCTCGGCCTGGTCCTCTTCCACCGTCTTCAACTCCTGAGCGGCCCGGTTGACCGAGTCCGCCCGGGCCGTCAACTGGCGGTAGAATTCGTCGAAGACAAGCCTGTAGTCGACGCGCTTCTCCGACCCGGGGACCTTGCGCGAGTAGTAGTCCACAACCTTCTTGCAGTGGTCGATAAGCTCCTGGGCGCCGAGCCCGGCGGGCGGAGGCCAGGCGGGCGGCTGCGCCTCGGGCTGGGGCAACTTGGCACTGGGCGTGGGGACCTCAGCCGCGGGGCCGGCGGCGACGGCGAACAAGCTCTCCTTGGGAAGAACCTCGTAGACGGTCCAGGTGGCCTTCGGGTCGACCTGGAGCAGTTTGAGCACGTCCGCAAGGCGCTGTAGCCGCTGGCCGCGCAGCCACTGCTCGGTTAGCTCTTCTTTGCTGATCCCGTGCCGGGCCGCCCACGCAATTTCCTCCGGGGTGCGCGGCGGCTGTTTGGTCATCCCCTTGCTGGGCTGCAAATCCCACGCGTTCTTGTCCATCTTCGTGACGGCAAACTCACCCAGGTAGAACCCGGAGCCCGGGACCATTTTTCCCTGCGGGTCGTAAAGGGGGTCCTGGAAAACGAAAACCTGAGCCCCCGTCGGAGTGAGATGCGGGCCAGCTTCCTTGCTCAGCAGGGAGACGGTGCCGTTGGTGGTGTCGATTCTGTCCCTTATCGGCTGGCACTGGTACCAGACGCGGCCGCGCCCGGCCCTGAGCCGGACCAACTCGCTGTCGAGTTGCGCGACGTCGTTGAGAATGCTCTGCTTCTCGCCGAAGAGCCTCTCGATCTCCCCGCCAGCCCCGGCGACCTTCTGAATGCGGTCCCGGTAAGTCTTCTGAACACTCAAGACGCGGGCGCCAAAGTAGAAGAAGGCCAGCGACGCGACGCCGATCAACCCGAGGAAGACCTTGTTCCAGACGTTCATAATCCGTCCGTCCGATCAATAGCAGGCACGGCCGAGGCGTCCGCCCGAAACATCGGTAGAGTAAAGACTTGCTCCGCAACCACCCTTCCGCGGAGGGCTTATGTCGATCCTATTCCGGCCCGGGAGAGGTGTCAAGCCTTTTCCAACCCGACACTGCTTGCGCAAGCTGTTTATTTCATGTGGCTTGGCGAGACACCCGTACCCCCCACAATCCGGAGAATCGGCACATTCGTTTAAGTCGATGCGGCCCCGGGTCGAAATGTTATTCGATCAGGAGCAGGCGGTGGCGGTCTGTCGCCGCAACCCGCTGCCTCGTCGCAAGTTACTCCATTCTTCTCCGTATCGCTATACTGCGCAGAACGCCTAGATGAATCGCCGGGAACAACGGGGACAACGCTGCCGGTCGTGGATGTCAATCCGCTTGGGGGTCGTCCTAGCGCTTGGCGTGGCACTGGCCGGCTGCACCCGCGCGCACTACCGTCGCCAAGCCGACCGGGAGACCTACGACGCGGTCGAGTCCGCCACCTCCAACCCGCGGTATGCGCTGACGGACTACACGATCGAGCCCCAGCCGACCTCGCGCATGTACGATCCATTCAACCCCGACTGCGAGCCGATGCCGCCGGACGACCCCGAATCGCACGAGTTGATGCACTGTGTCAGCGGCATGAGGGGCTGGAAGCACTGGCATCGTTACGGCGATACGCCGTTCGTGGAAAACCCCGACTGGAGGCGCTATCTGCCGTTGGACGAGAACGGGGTATTGACGTTGGACCGGCGCGGGGCCGTCGAGATGTCCTTGCTGCAAAGCCGGGAATTCCAGCAGGCCCTCGAGGAATTGTACTCGTCGGCCCTTTCGGTGACGTTCGAGCGGTTCCGGTTCGACGCGCAGTTCTTCGGCACCAATGCGCTATCGTTCATCGCGGATGGGCCCCAGCGGACCCCGGCCGGATCGCAAAGCACATTGCGCAACGACAACACGCTCCGGGCCCAGAAGCTCTTTGCCACCGGCGGCGAGTTGGTCGTCGGCCTGGCCAACTCGCTGGTGTGGCAGTTTGCCGGCCCGGATCAGTACACCGCCAACACCTTGTTGAACTTCTCGCTCGTGCAGCCGCTGTTGCGGGCTGCGGGCCGGGCGGTCGTCTTGGAGCGTCTGACCGACGCCGAGCGGGGGATGCTGGCCAACATCCGCCAGATGGAGCAGTTCCGCCGCGGCTTCTATCTCCAGGTCGTGGCCGGCCGCAGCCCCGGCCCGGGGCCGTCGAGCCAGGGCGTGGGGACTCCCGCGGTCACTGCGCCCACCGCGGTCGGGGGACTCGTCGGCCTGCTCCGTCAGCAGATCACGATCCGCAACCAGCGCACCCTGGTCCAAGGCCTGCGCCGAAGCGTTCCCGAGCAGGAGTTGCGCTTCGCGGCCGGCTGGCTCAAGGACAAGTTCGAGCTGGAGTTGATCCGGCAGGCCCTCTACGACGCCGAAAGTCAACTGGTGCAATTGGAGTCCGACTACAACGACCGCCTGGACCTGTACAAGATCACCTTGGGCCTGCCCCCCAATCTCGACGTGCGCATCGCCGACCGCCTGTTGGCCCAGTTCGACTTGATCAGCCCGGAATTGCAGGACCTGGAAGAGACCATCCGGGTGCTGCGTCTGGACCTCCACCCCACGCACCCCTTGTCGCCGGACTCCCTGACGCGGCTGGCCGCGCTGGTCCGGGCGGTCCAGGCCCAGTTGAAGGCCCTCCCAGAGGATTTTGACCGTTTGGAGCAAGCCCTCCCCCAACGTCGCAGGGACCTGCTGTTGCTGAGCCGCCGGGAGGAGGTCCGCGAGGGCACGGTCGAAGCCGCGCCCTACAGCGTTTCCGATCTGGAGCGGCGCGTCTTCGGGGACAAACCGGGGCGGAAGCCCGGGGCGGAACCCGAAGCGAAATTGGGGCTTCGCGACGAGTTCGCCCAATACGTCGCCACCAACCTCGGCCCGAACCTGGCCGGATTGGAAAGGCTCGAAAAGCAAGCCAGGGAGCGGCCCCCAGGACCTCCACCCGATGGCGCCGAAGAACGATTCCGACAGGACATCGTCAACGCGCTGGAGCTCTTGCTCGCCGATGTATCCAGACTGGAGCTCTTCCAAATCCAGGCCCGGCTGGACGCCATCGCGTGGGTGCCCATCGACTTGGCGCCGGAGGAATCGCTGGACGTCGCCCGGGAAAACCGCCCCGATTGGATGAACGCCCGCGCCGACCTGGTCGATTCCTGGCGCCAAATCGAGGTCGCGGCCAATGCGCTACAGAGCGACTTGAGCCTCACCTTCAGCGGCGACGTCAACACCACCGGCAACAATCCCGTCCGGTTCCGCAGCTCCACCGGCCGGTTGCAGGTGGGGGCGGAATTCGACGCGCCGCTGACCCGCGTCGCCGAGCGCAACGCCTACCGGGCCGCCCAGATCGCCTACCAGCGGGCTCGCCGCAACTACTATGCGTTTGAAGACCGCGTGGACCAGGTGCTGCGGACTTCCCTGCGCGACATCCGTGCGACGCAGTTGGACTTTGAGCTGCGCCGGGTGGCCGTGTGGTTGGCGGCCCAGCAAGTCGATCTCACGCGGCTGAGCGTTGCCGCGCCGCCGCGTCCCGGCCAGAAAGAGGGCCCGGGCGGGATCAACACCGGGCGCAACCTCGTCCAGGCCCTGCAGGGGCTCGCCAACGCCCAGAACAACCTCATGAGCGCCTGGGTCGATACCGAAGTCCAGCGCATGAACCTCGACTTCGATCTGGGCACCATGCAACTGGACGACAACGGGATGTGGATTGACCCCGGGCCGATCGAGAAGGGCTATGGGCTCAGTCGCGGCGGGTCCGAAGGGGGCCAACCCGGGCAGCCCGCCGTCCAGGCCAAGGAACCTGGTCAGCGCGATTCTCCGGAAACCGTTCCGGCCCCTGTGCCGCTGGCCCCGGAAGGCACGTAGCGGGCCGACGCACCTGGTCTGACATCGTGGGTGGCATGCCGTCACGGGCGCAGCCCGGGTCGGCATGTGCCCATGCCCACCCGACGCTTCGCGTCGTGAGGGCATGCCACCCAACGCTCCGGCGCCTGTGCCACCGGCGAAGCCGCTTCACCCTCAAGCAACGCCCACTCATAGGGGGGTGGAAACTCGCCCGGCTCACCGGCCCTAAGGATGACAGGGCCCGCCCCATCGACTACAATGGACGTCACGGCCCTCCCTGCCAAGGGGTTCCGTGGAAACCCCGCTTACCACGGCCGGCCCAGGTCCGGCTCACACCTGAGGTCCCCCCGATGGATCGCAGCCAAGCCGAGTCGCGAGCACGTGAGCGACGTCGCGGATTCTCCGCCAAGGTGCTGCTTGTGGCGGTGCCCGCCCTGCTGGCGGTCCCGGCCATTGCCTGGAACCTCTTCCCGGGACTGAAGCGTTCCTCCAAGGTCTCCGACGCGGTCACGTGCCTCGCGGAGCGGGGAGATTTCGTTCACGTCATCACCGAGCGGGGGAACGTCGAAAGCGCGGAGAACGAAGAGATTCGCTGCGAGGTGCAGTCGCTCAATACCGCGGGGACGCGGATCCTGAAAATCGTCCCCGAGGGAACCAAGATCGTGCGCGGCGGCCCCTACCTGGAACGCACCGACGGACAACCGGAGGAGCCGCTGGTGGAGCTCGACTCCTCGTCGCTAGTGAACGACAAGATGAAGCAGGAGAGCGTCTACAACGCCAGCCTGGCGGCCTTGATCCAGGCCCAAAGCGTCCTGGATACCGCATTCATCGCCTCGGAGGAGTACTTCGGCGAGTCTCTGGGCGACCGCAACGCAAGACTCTGCTTGGAGGCCGTGGCCCAGGCCCAGGGCCTCGGCGCCGGGACGGTGGGCGGACTCCCCCTGGCGCGGTTCCGCCTCTTCGGCAACCGCGAGGGCAAGTTTTTCCTCGAAGAGAACACGATCCTCAGCGAGATCGACGTCGCCCAGGAGAACCTCCGGCGGGCCCGCGACACCGAGCGCTACAGCGAGCAACTGCAGTCGCGCGGCTACATCACCAAGGTCCAGTTGGAGGCCGACCACTTCGCCCGCCAGAAGGCCGAGAAAGACCTCGATGCCGCCAGAAAGAAGCTCGAGGTCCTCCAGAAATACACCCGCCGCAAGATGGAGGTGCAGCTCCAGGCCGACATCGACACCGCCAAGGCCAAGTGCGACGCCGCCAAGGCGACCTACAGCCTGGACGAGTCCAAGCTCAAGCTCATCAACGAACAGATCGTCAAGTGTACGATCAAGGCAAGGAAGCCGGGCCAGGTGGTCTACGCCAACATCACGGAACGGTTCGGCCAGGAGACGATCATCGAGGAAGGGACCATCGTGCGCGAGCGCCAGGTCATCATCCGCCTGCCCAATCCCGAAAAAATGCAGGTCAAGGTCAAGGTCAACGAGGCCAAGGTCGCTCTCGTCGGCCCCGGAATGCCCGCCCGGATCCGCCTCGACGCCCACTCCGACGCCGAATTGGAGGGCGTGGTCGAGAGCGTGGGCGAGTATCCCGCCCCGGGCATGTGGTGGGCCGCCAACGTCAAGGAATACGACACGATCGTGAAGATCCTCAAGTCGTCGGTGGACCTGCGCCCCGGATACACCGCCGACGTGACCATCCTTATCGCCCAAGAGTCCGACGTGCTCTTGCTCCCGGTCCAGGCCGTGATCGAAAGCGGCGGGGAGAATTACTGCGTCGTCCGCACCCAGTCCGCCTTTGAGGCCCGCAAGGTGAAGGTCGGCCCCAACAACGACGAGTTCGTGGTCGTGCGCGCGGGGCTCGACGAGGGAGACGCGGTGGTCAGCTCGCCGGCCTTGGTGAAGGACAAGGTGGACTTGCCCGAGGCGCCGCCGGAAACCATGGCCCGGACCATGCTTGCCGCAGCCAAGACCGCAGCCGCCTCCAATGGCGCGCCCTTCGACAAGAAGGGAGCCAAGGATTCGCTCGCGGAAAGCCAGAAGGCCAAGAAAGGCGGCCGTTCCCCCGGCTCGGCAAAGGGCTATCCGGCCGAAATCGCCGACCGCCTCTTCAAGAAGCTCGACGCCGACGGCGACGGCAAACTCACCGCGAACGACCTCCCCGCGGAATCCCGCGGACTGTTCGCCAAAGCCGACGTCAACCACGACGACTTCATCGACCGGACGGAGTTCGCGCGAATCGCAACCGCCATGACGGAGCGGCCCGACGATCCGCTGGGTAAACGCCCCCCCAAGCCGCCCGCCGCAATGTCCAGTGGCGCCCCGGGCGGAACGTCCGGAGGCGGCCCATGACCCTGGCCGCCCGGCTGGCCGACGTGACCAAGGACTACGTGCTCGACGGCGAGACCGTCCGGGCCTTGCGCGGCATCAGCATCGACGTGCCCGAAGGCGACTTCGTGGCCATCATGGGGGCCTCGGGCTCAGGGAAGAGCACGCTGTTGAACCTCTTGGGCTGCCTGGACCGGCCCACCTCCGGCTCGATCTTCCTCGGCGACGACGACGTCAGCCGCCTGAAGGACGACGACCTGTCGGAAATCCGCGCGTCGCGCATCGGGTTCATCTTCCAATCGTTCAACCTCATCCCCCAACTCACCGTCTTGGAGAACATCCAGGTCCCCCTTTATTACCAACACCGCCTGAGCTCCAGGGACCGGCAGCGGTGCCGGGAGCTGGCGGAGATGGTCGGGCTGGCCGACCGCTTGAAGCACCGCCCCACCCAGCTCTCCGGCGGTCAGCAGCAACGTGTGGCCATCGCCCGAAGCCTCGTCAACGACCCCTACTTCCTCCTCGCCGACGAGCCCACGGGAAACCTCGACTCGGTCACCACCCAGGAGATCCTCGATCTGCTGGTGCGGCTGAACGGGGAAGGGAAGACCATCATCATGGTCACCCACGAGCCCGACATCGGCCGCCTGGCCCGCCGCACGGTCCGCCTCATGGACGGCCAGATCCTGTCGGATGAGCGGCGGGAAGAAGTGGAAAGTAGACAGTATTCAGTAGACAGTAGACGGTAGACGTCCGATGGATTTGTTCTGGCTCCGCACC
>CAYGZI010000056.1:6556-16405 GCA_964354245.1 uncultured Planctomycetaceae bacterium | reverse complement strand
GATTGAGAAAGTGTACCAGAACGCCCTGCCTTCGGCAACAGCCCCAGCTTGGGCCTCTTGAAGACGCTGGAGGTTGTTCGGTTAGGCCACAACGGCGCCAGACGCACGCAAGTCAAGCTTGACGGCTTCTGGGCCGGGTCAGTGGCTTCCAAGCGATTCTGGCGCGTTTTCCGGCGCGCCGACGTTGGGTTCCAGAAGCCCCAGGCCGGCCGTGCGCCAGCAACCGATTCTCCACTGTCGGCCCGCGAGTCGCCTGAAGGCCTCACGATCGAGCACCTCGGCACGCTGCACGAGCAACGGGCGCGGTGGAAGAAGGCGCGGATCGCGAATCATCCCACGCCGGTGTCGGGCCAGACCCTGTTCAGGATCGACTTCCCCTGCGGCTCACGACTCTGTCGGGTCGCGACCGGCGGATCGCCGAGAAGCTGGCTGAAGGGGAGAGAACAAAGGACTCCTGGTAATCGTAAAGGCCCTCCTGTCCGCCGGGAAACGCTGGGGCGGCAGCGACGCCTGTCGTCGCCACCGGGACAATCGGACTCAATCCACACGTTTCACCGCCTTAGCCGCCTGCGCAAACGGCGGGGGAACTTGCGCACTGGCCGCGGGCGTGGCGGTCTCTTCGAACGAGACGGACGGGGCCGTTGCCTTGTTGGTGGCGGGGTAGCGGAGCAGTTCCTGGGTCTGGACCGCCAGACGCCACCGGACGGCCTGAAACTCCTCCGACGGCCACATGCCCGCGGCAAGGTACTTTGGCTGGACGCGGATGGCGTCCCACGTCTCCTGCAAGAGCCGCCGGCCCTTGCGGACCGCTGCCTGGCAGGCCGGATCGGTGGAGTCTTGCCGCTGGACGACCGCCTGCTGGAGCGTGTAGATATAACGTGCATCGTCGTAACCCTCGCGGAAGCAGGACCAATACACGGCGGGGATCACCTCGCCGTCGTCGTCCATGCGCTGCCCGCACCCCGACTGACGCCCGCGCAGATAGTCGAACTGGTCGGGCGCGGTCGTCCAGCACCAGTTCCAGGGGATCAGCGTGGTATAGCCGCTCCGCCAGAAGCCGAAGCCATAGGTCATCCGGCCTCCCTTGCACATCGTCAGGCGGTCCTTGATCTCGCCGGCGTTGTGGTTCGGGTAGCACCAGTATTCGTACCGTTTCTGGGCGACGATCTTCTCAAAGGGGACCGAGTACGGCTGGGAGCACCAGATGTCCAGGTAGGGGGCGTACGCGGCGGCGTCGCGGGCCACGGGGTCTTTGGTCGCGTAGGTCCTCACGCCGGCGGCCTTGACGGCGGCGTAGACCCCCACGCCGAACTCCTTGCACGAGGGATCGACCTCATCCATCGGGCAGCAGATAAACTCCGGCCAGTCCTTGGCCTTGCGCTGGACCTCGAAGGCCCGGAACAGCCCGGTGACGCGCGTGTAGAACTCCGGCGGCGGCATGGGGGCGATCCGCCAGTGATTCTCTCGCTTTGCGCCGGGCGTGGTGTCGCGATACACTCGGCCGATGACCGCGTCCGCGGTCACGGGCGCCGGTCCCCGCAATCCCGCGTCCAGCATCCGCTGGAGTTCCTCGGCGTGGCGGACCACGATTTGCCTGCCGTCCGGGCAATCCAGGTAGAGCGTCGGCAGCATGTCCAGGCCGAACTCGGCCATGGCCCGATAGTCGTTGTCGGCGGCCTTGCGGATGAAGGCCTCGCTCCGTCCTCGATAGAGGGTGTTGTTCTTCGTGTAGAAATAGGCCGAGTAGTGCTTGGCCGGGTCTTTTATCAGGTGGAAGCCCAGGACCCTCAGAGCCAACGGGATGCTCAGCGCCCGGTCGAACCCGTCGTCCCAGATGGTCACCGCCCCCAGGTAGAGGCCGGGCTTGGCGTCCTCGGGGACGTGGATCGTCAGCCAGTATCGCTGGCACTCGCCGGCAGGCGAGGAGTGGACCGTGACGCGCTCCAGGAGTTCCGGCGTGCGCCGATAAGTGTTGACCGTGGTGTACCGCGGGTAGCCGACGTTCCAGTAGGTGCCCAAGCGTACGTCCACGCGATCCGCGGGAATCTCGCCCGGCGGGGAAAAGGGGACAGGTCCAATTTGTGCGAAGCCGGGCACCGACCGAAGGTTGGTCGCGGGCCGTTCCGGCAAATTGGACCTGTCCCCTTTTCCCCTCAGGGACGACACCCGGACCTTCAGATTCACCAGCGGGCGCACGGGATACAAGGCCAGGGTGACCGGCTCGAACTGGCCGGGAGCGGCAAACGCGGCCAGGGCCTCCAGCCGTTCGGCCGGCAGCGGGCGGGTATTTGGGTAGACCGGCTCCACGGTGGGACGGCCAAACAGGAGGTATCCCCGCTGCTTCTCGGCGTCCGTCAGGGCCGGCTCGGGGACCGTTTCGACGAAGGGAATCTCCTTGGCCCCGGCCGGGACCGTGGGTTGGGCGTGGGCACGCCGCTCCACGACGCCATCGACCGGCTTTGCAGCGAGCTTGGGAGGCGGCACTTCCGCCGACGATACCCAACGCTCAACCCCACTTTCCGGCTTCACAGCCGTCGGTCCCGGAGCTGGTTTTGACTTTCCCGGCTGACTGGCCTCCGCGGCCATTACGGCGCCGGCCAGCGCCAGCGCTGCGGCTATTGCACTTACGACTGGGATGCAACGGTTCATGTGACTTTTCTCCGTGCGGCAAGTGGTCCTCGGATGTTGTAACCGCCCGGAGATGAGATTTCAATCGCCCCGCCGAACCACCGGAAGGCACAGCGGGACCACACCCGAGAGACCTTGGGGTACGCCATCTCGACCCCGGCGCGCTTGACCAGCGGCAATACGACGAGAATCCACCGGACTGAAAATGTAAGAACATTTGGCCCGGCCAAGCTGTATAACTCGGGGTTAATGGGAATCGGTGTGTGAGAGGTTCAAGACAACTGTTGACTGCCCTTGTGGAGTGGAAAGCAGCCTGGACAGAATAGCTCAGCGGGACAACCTACTCGTGCCGCAGGGCGTCGATCGGGTTTAGCAGTGCGGCCTTGACCGCCGGGATCAGCCCGAAGATGACGCCCGTCGCCGCTGAAATGCCGAATCCCAGGATTACCACCCATCCGGGTACAGTGATGTCGACCATTTTGGGGTGCAGGCTCACAAGCCAGCTCAGGCCATATCCCAGCCCGATCCCCAATCCGCCGCCAATCAGGCTCAGGACCGTAGCCTCGGTCAGGAATTGGGCGAGGATGTCGCGCCGCCGGGCCCCGACCGCCATGCGGAGCCCGATTTCCCGCGTCCGCTCGGTCACGCTGACCAGCATCACGTTCATGATCCCCACGCCGCCGACCAGAAGCGAGATCCCCACGATCCCCGCCAGGACCACCGTGGCCACCAGGCTCATCGCGTGAAATGCCTCCAGGATCTCGTCCTGGGTACGCACCTGGAAGTCGTTGGGCTGATAGGGGTTCAGCCCGTGACGCCGGCGGAGCAGGTTGACGATCTGCGAGCGGGCCTCGCGGACTTCCTTTTCCGATGCGGCCTGGGCAGCCAGCGCCATGCGGCGGCGGAACTGCGGGTACATCTTCAGGGCCGTGGTGTAGGGGATCAGCACGATGTTGTCGAGGCTCTCGCCGAAGAAGCTCCCCTTCTCCTCCAGGACGCCGATGACGCGGAAACGGCGGCCGTCCAAGAGCAGCGTGCCGCCCACCAGGCCCTCATCCAGGTTCAGCTTGCGCAAGACCTCGCGCCCCAGGACGCAGACGTGATGGCCCCCTTCGACGTCCATGGCCGCGAAGGGGCGCCCGACCCCCACGGGCAGATTGCGGATCGCGTGGTACTCGGCGGAGACTCCTTCCACGGGAACGGTGAGCTCGTCGCGGCCGAACCGCAGCGTGGCGCTTTGCGACATGATCAGGGGCGAGACCAAGCGCAGGGCCGAGCAGCCTCGCTGGACCGCCGCCAAGTCCTGCAAGTCGAGCTCCACGCGGCCGAGCGTCTTGCCCGCCTCGCCCGGCGGGCGCTCGGGCCAGACCCACATGGCGTTGGTCCCCAGGCCCTTGAGGAAGCCGGAGACGTAGGTGGCGAAGCCCTGGACCACGCTCACCACGGTGATCGTCGAGGTGACGGCGATCACGATCCCGATGATCGTCAGGACCGACCGCATCTTGTGCGAGCGGAGCTGATCGAGGGCGTTCTGGACGTTGGGCAGGATCAACATGGCATAGTCGTTAAGAAGATTTCACGCAAAGACGCTAAGGGGCAAAGGCGCCAAGGCGGAGAGAAGAAGGAAGATACCGCAGAGACGCGGAGTAGCAGAGAATGAAAGGAAGGCTGCGAAATCGTCCGGCGCTTCATGGCATCCACTTTCTTTCTCTCTCAGCGTCTCTGCGACTCTGCGGTTCTTTCCCCTTTTCTTCTTTGCGCCTTTGCCCCTTTGCGTCTTTGCGTGAAACCTCCTTACTTCATTGTGCTTGGCTGTTCAGCATCGCCGTTTCGTTGGGTGTATCGGATTCGATCTGCCCGTCACGCAGGCGCACGATCCGCCCGCAGCACCGGGCCACGTGCGGCTCGTGGGTCACGATCACGATCGTCTGCCCGCTGGCGTGGAGGTCCATAAACAACTGCATGATCTCACCCCCCGTCCGCGTATCGAGGTTGCCCGTCGGCTCGTCGGCCAGGAGGAGGGAGGGCTGCTGGACCAGGGCGCGGGCCACGGCCACGCGCTGGCGCTCGCCGCCGGACATCTGGTTGGGGTGGTGGCCCATGCGGTCGGCCAGGCCCACGCGGCGCAGGGCCTCGGCCGCCCGCTGGCGCCGGCCCCGCGTCCGCGAGTACATCAGGGGCAACTGCACGTTCTCCAGCGCGGTCTGCCGCGGCAGGAGCTCGAAGGTCTGGAACACGAAGCCGATCTGGCGCCCGCGCAGGCGGGCCAGCTCGGCGTGCGAGAGCCGGGCCACGTTGCGCCCGTCCAGCCAATACTCGCCGGCGGAGGGCACGTCCAACAGGCCGAGGATGTTCAGCAGCGTCGATTTGCCCGAGCCCGACGACCCCATCACCGCCACAAACTCGTTGGTCCGCACCGTCAGGCCCACGCCCCGCAAGGCGCGCACGGTCTCCACGCCCATCGGGTACTCCTTGACGATCCCTTCGAGGCGGATGAGCGCGTCGTCGGCATGGGCGTGGTCGTTCACGGCGACGCCTCTTCGACGCCCTCGGTCACGGCGACCGACTGGCCGTCCTTCAGCTCGTCGAGCACGCGGAACGGCCCGACCACCACTTGCTCGTCGGCCTCCAGACCCCAGACGATCTCGATCCGCCGCTCGTCGCTCAGCCCGGTCCGGACGGGGCGGGCCCGCACCGCGTCGCCGTCGAGGACGAAGACGATCTTCAGGTAGCGGGCCTCGGCCTGCCGTTTCTTCTCCCCGGGCAACCGGGCCTGACTTTCGGCGAACTGCCGGAAGAGGGCCGTATCGGGCAGGTCCTTGCGGCGGCGGTGGACGACCGCCTGGATCGGCACGCTCAAGGCGTCTTTGGCCCGGGCGACCTCGATCTCCGCCGTGGCGGTCATGCCGGCGCGGATTGTGGCCGGCCGTTCCAGAAGATCGATCAGCGTCTCGAAGCTCACCACCTCGCCGGTCTTCTTGCCTTTGGCGGCGACCCGCTCGACGACCCCGCGGGTCGGCTCGCGCTCCTGGGCCTGGAGGAAGATCCGCACGGGCTGGCCGGGCCGGACCAGGAAGACGTCGGTTTCGTCCACCTCGGCTTCGACGTGCATTTTGGTCAGGTCGGCGATCTTCATCAGCACGGAGCCGGGGAGGTTCATCGTGCCCGGGATGGCGATTTCTCCGACCTCGACGGACCGCTCCGTGACCACGCCGTCGACCGGGGCGAGGATCTTGGTCCGCTCCAGCTCCTCCTCGGCGGCGCGGCGCACGGCCTTGGCCTCGGCCAGCTCCTGGTGCCACATCTCCAGGCTGTGCTCCGCCTTCTTGACCAGGGTCTCCTGATCGGCCAGCTCCGTGGCCGTGACGGCTTTTTTCTCGATCAGCCCCTTGGACATCGCGTGATCGCGGAGGGCCTTCTCCCGGTCGGCCTCGGCCACCTTGATGGCGGCCTCCAGCCGGCTCACCCGGGCATTGGCGGAATCGAGGCGCGAGCGGGCGTCCACGTCGTCGAGTTTGACGAGCAAGTCGCCCTTCTTAACCGCATCCCCCTTCTTGACTTCCTTCCCCTCGCGGTTCTTGATCGCCACCACGCGGCCGATGATCTGCGAGGCCACGTTGGCCTCCTCGATGGCCTTGAACGTGCCCGGGGCCGTAAGCGTCCGCACGATCTCCGATCGCTGCGGGTAGTCCACCTGGACCTCGCGCGACAGGGCCGGGATGACGCGCCAATCGATGCCGTAGTCGCTCGAGTTGCGCGCGAGGTTGGCGGCGATCAGGCACGCCACCACCACGCAGATTACGGCGAGAACGATAATGGCACGGCGCATGGGATCTTCATTCCAAGCCCGCGGGCTGCAACGCGTGGGCGCTAGTCCATTGTAATCCGCCGCACCCGCGGCGACACGCATTTTCCGGCTCATGCGGGGAGCAGGCTCGACCGCATCCCCCCGCCCATCGCCACGGCGAAGAGAATCCGCACGCCCATTTCTCCCAGGGCCAGCAACGTGCAGGTCACAATCGCTGCGACGGGACCGACCTGGCCGCGGCGCCAACCTTGCCATGCCATGGCCAGCCAGCCGGCCAAGGCAAACGCGTCCAGTTGCCGCAAGGCCGCCCACTGCCAGGCCGAATAGGTCCCCGGCCCCAACAGCAAGACCGCCGAGGTCTCAGCGTCGGGCCGGCGCAGGAGCACCGTGAGGGCGACTTGTACGGCGAGCCCCGCGACCCATACGCCCTGCAGCGCGGCGCACTGGGCCATGGCCGCGTCGAAGCCCGCGCGCCGGCCCCGCAGCGCCGCCAGGGCGGCAAACAGGACCGCCACCGTCGCCGCGCGCAAGGGCAGGACCAGCGGCTCGCACACAAAATCGCCGAGCGCCGCCACGGCCCTCCAGAAGGGCATGGTCTGGCGCTGCGCGCGGATCGCCTTGCGCACCAGATCGTCGGTCGACTCGCCGATGCCGCGGGACTCGGCCTCGGCAGCCCCGCGCTCGACCGCCAATCCGAGTTCCCGCTGTCTGACGCCCGTGAGCCAAAGCACCCCATACAGCGCGGCCACGAGCGTCATCCAAACGACCATCGTCCCCCCGAACCGCGGCGCGGACGCCGGCCGGGACTGCGGCGCCGAAGCGTCAGTCCGCTCGGGGGGAGAATCCATGGACGGCCTTCGGGCTAGGGCGAGGGGGCCTCGCACCATCGGGTGATTCGACGGCGCTCGGGGAATCTTGAGTCTACCAGGGGAAGTAGGCAGATGGCAGACGGCAGGGGGCAGAAACAGAGAACTGCCCTCTGCCCTCTGCCTACTGCCGTCTGCCCTCCGCCCTCTGCCGTCTGCCTCCTACTGCAGCCAGGTAATTCGGATTGTCGGCCTGGCCGGTCGCCTCGTAGAGAAATCGGCTGGGCACGGTCGGCCTCGCCTTGCCCCACTTCCGGCGGCTGAGGGCCAGGGTCAGGCTGAGACGCCGCTGGGCCCGGGTCATGCCCACGTAGCAGAGCCGCCGCTCCTCTTCAATGGCCGCTTCGGCATCGTCGATCGAGCGGCGGTGTGGCAGCAGACCCTCTTCCATGCCCACCATGTAGACCTCCGGGAATTCAAGCCCTTTGGCGGCGTGGAGGGTCATCAGCACGACCGCGTCCCGCTGGAGCTTGGACTCCTCCTCGCGGTCCTCGTCGAAGGCGGCCAGCACCATGTCCTGGAGAAATCCGGCCAACGTCGGCTTTCCGGCCCGCTCCATGTAGCTTCCCAAGGCGTTGACAAGCTCCTCGACGCTCGCCCAGCGGGCCTGCTGGTCCGCCGCGTCGGGGTAGAGACGCTGGAGTTCCGCCCGATAGCCGATCTCGTCGATGAGCCTGCGCACGACGTCCACCGGCGAGTGTTTCTTGAGCGCAGCCTGGCAGCTCGCAATGAGGGCGTGGAAAGCGGTGAGTCCCTGCGCGGCTGCCGGCGGGACGCCCGGCCGGCCGGGCCCCGCCAGCAGGTCCCAGAGCGGCTTGCCGGCCGTAACGGCTTGTTGGACCAGCCGGGCCACGGTGCTCTGTCCGATGCCCCGGGGCGGGACGTTGAGGATCCGCAGCAGCGAGACCTCGTCGTGCGGGTGGACCAGCAGCCGCAAGTAGGCCAGCACGTCGCGGATCTCCTTGCGGTCGTAGAACGACATGCCGCCCACCAGCACGTACGGAATCTTGGCCTCGCGCAACTGGAGCTCGAAGGGGCGGGGCTGCTCGTTGGTGCGGCAGAGGATGGCGAAGTCGCGGGGACGCGAGCGTGCGCCGCGGACCCGCCGGGCGATCTCCTCGACCACGGTCTTGGCCTCGGTCTCCTCGTCGGCCAGTTGCAGCACGCGGGGCGGCTCGCCGCGAAGCGACGTTTGCAGACGCTTCGGGTGGCGGCGCTTGTTGAAGGCGATCAGCCGGTTCGCCCAACCGAGGATCTCCTCAGTCGAGCGGTAGTTGACCTCCAGGCGCACGACTTTGGCATCGGGCCAGTCGCGGGTGAAGCGGAGGATGTGGGTCACGTCGGCCCCGCGCCATCCGTAGATCGACTGGTCGTCGTCGCCCACGACGCAGAGGTTGCGGTGCCCCGCGGCCAGGGCCTTGACTATGCGGTACTGGTTGACATTGGTGTCCTGATACTCGTCTACCAGGAGGTGGTCGAAGCGGCCGGCCTCGGCGCCGCGGACCTGGGGCGAATCCTCGAAGAGCCGCTCGGTCAGGACCAGCAGGTCGTCGAAATCCATGGCCCCAACGGCCTTGAGGGCCTTTTGATACCGCCGGTACGCCGAGGCGGCCAGGTGTTGCTTGTCGGTCGCGGCCGCGGCCACGGCCTGTTCCGGGCGCAGGGACGCCATCTTCCAGCGGCTGATCCACCAGAGCAGTTCCCCCGGCCGGAGGGCCCCTTCCGCCACCTTGATCTCGCGGAGCACGGATCGGGCAAGGCTCTCCTGGTCCCCCCGGTCGTGAATCGCAAACGCAGCCGGATAGCCCAAGCGCGGGGCGTGACGCCGCAGGATCCGCACGCACAGGGAATGGAACGTCGAGATTTCCGGCTTCTCGGGGAGGCGCTTGCCGATCAGGGCGCCGGCGCGATGCTGCATCTCGCCGGCGGCCTTGTTGGTGAAGGTGACGGCCAGGATCCGCTCGGGCCGGACCCGGCGGCGGATCAGCTCGGCAATGCGGTACGTGACCACCCGGGTCTTTCCAGTACCGGCCCCGGCCAGGACCAAAAGCGGCCCGGCGGTGGTCATCACGGCCTGCCATTGTGCGGCGTTGAGGTCCATGGAAGCGGCACTGCGGGGACTAGTAGCACAGGCATCCTGCCTGTGATTGGCAACGACAGGCTGGAAGCCTGTCCTACGGTCGGGCACAAAGGCTTTGATGGTAAGTTGCCGGTCGCCTGGGCGGAAGGGCCGGGGGGACAGAGCGAGACCGGCCTGCCGGCCCGCTGGGTGCAAGTGGTTGCCCTTGACCGTGTTCGCTCAAGGGCCCTATATTGGAGGGCTTGACCGGCACAGGCTGGGCCGGCCTCGTGGGGAGAGGCCGGCGCTCCCTTGCCCCCCGACCCTCAGAGTGGGTGCAATATGAAAGCCCAGCGGCGTCACGAGCTACAGCAGAACAAACTGGCCCTGTGGGTGGTCCAGTTCATCCAGCGGGTGCGGCCCCACGCAAACAAGATCGTCCTCGGCGTCGTGGGGGTGGCGGCGGCGATTGTGATTGTCTCCGCGTG
>CAYGZI010000056.1:0-6546 GCA_964354245.1 uncultured Planctomycetaceae bacterium | reverse complement strand
CCCGGGGGGAGTCCTTCGCCTGGGACGCGTTCATCGAGACCCTCAACCGCGGGACCGTTGCGGACATGGAGAAGCTGTCGGAGGACAATCCGGGCTCCGCGCCCGGCAATTGGGCTGGGCTCTTGGCAGCCAACGTGCGCCTGAGGCAAGGGTGCGAGATGCTCTTCCACAACAAGCAGAACGCCGCGGACGAGCTGCGCAAGGCAGTTGCGCTCTATACCACCGTGATCGAGTCGAGCCGGAAAGGCCAGGACGAGTTGCGGGGTCATGCCTACGTGGGCCGGGCCAGGGCCTACGAATCGCTGGCCGGGGCCCAACCCGGCGACCGCGCGGACCTGATCGAGAAGTATCGGGCCGAGGCCATCGCCGACTACGAGAAAATCGTGAACCAATGGTCCGGCAAACCCTATGCGGCCTCGGCCACCCGCCAATTGGCCGTGCTCAACTCGGAGGAAGGGAAGCAGTTCTACACCAAGTTTGCGGCCTACACGCCCAAACCGCCCTCCTCGTCCTCCCTGGATGAACTCCTCAAAAAGTACCCCCTCGACGAAACGCAGTTCCCCAAGCAACCTTCCTCGCCGGTGGATCAGAAGGGCAAGGGCAAGACGCCGGAGAAGCCGGGCGCAACGACGCCTCCTCCGGGCAAAGGCGGACCCCCGAAGCCAGAAGCGGGAAAGGCGGCGCCTTCGAAGCCGGAGTCGCCGAAACCAGAGCCCGGCAAACCGGAGCCGGGAAAACCCGAACCCGCGAAGAAAACGTAGCCTCGCCGAAGGTGACAAGGTGACGGGGTGGAAGGCGGAGAGTGCAAAATGACAAGTGAGAAATGGGAAATGAGAAATGCAGAGTGCAAATCTGCATTTCTCATTTCCCATTTCTCATTTCTCATTTCCTAATCTGAGATTTCACTTCTCACCCCCCCACCCGCCACCCGCCATGCCGTCCGAGCGCCTTTCCCCCGAGCCCGTGGAACTGGTGGTCGGCCCGCAACATGCCGGCTGGCGCCTGGATGTGTTCCTGGCCGACCGGTTCCCCGATTACAGCCGCGTCCATCTCCGCCGCGTGATTACTGCCGGCGGAGTGCGCGTCGGCCCGCGGGGCGGGAAGCCGAGCTATCGCCTCCTGGCCGGCCAGCGCGTGACCGTGGTCCTGCCCGAGATCCCCCGCGAGGCCCCCCAACCCGAAAACATCCCCCTGGAAATCCTCTATGAGGACGACTGGCTCGCGGTGGTCAACAAGCCGGCGGGCATGGTGGTCCATCCGGCCCGCGGCCACTGGTCGGGGACCTTGGCCGGCGCCTTGCAGTACCATTTCGGCGGGAAGCTGAGTGCCCTGGGGGGCCCGACCCGGCCCGGGATCGTCCACCGGCTGGACCGCGACACCAGCGGGGTGATCCTCGTGGCCAAGCACGATCTGGCCCACTCGCGATTGGGAGAGATGTTCCAGGCCCGGGCGATCGAGAAGGAGTATTTCGCCCTGGTGGCGGGCAGTCCGGAGCTGGACCGCGACTGGATCGAGGATCCGATCGGGATGCACCCGCGGGACCGGGAAAAGATGGCGATCCGTCGCGAGGGTCCGTCCACGCGCTCGGCCCAGACGTTTTACGAGGTCGTGGAGCGGTTCGACGGCTTTGCGGCAATGCGGATCCTTCCCAAGACGGGACGCACGCACCAGATCCGCGTCCACCTGGGCCACGTCGGCTGCCCGGTGCTCTGCGACCGTCAGTACGGCGGGCGCTCGCGCATCACCCGGGGCGAGATACGCCGCGATCCAACAGACACCCTCGTGCTGCTGGAGCGTCAGGCGCTCCACGCCCGGCGGCTGAAGCTCCTCCACCCCGGATCGGGCCAACCGCTGGAGGTCCAGTCGCCGCTGGCGGGCGACATTGCGGCGGTGCTGGCGGAATTGCGGGCGTTCCGCGCAACATAAAGCCGCGACCGCCGGTCGCGCTCTTCGGGCCGCGACCGCCGGTCGCGGCTTTGTGAGAAACGCCCACAGCGCTATCGCCGGACGGCAAGAACGGTTACGATTAACGAAAAGTACGGAACAGTATTCACCCGGCCGGCCCTTGCATGTTCCTCGTCCGCTGGACAGCCACGCTCCTTTCGTTCCCTTTGATCTGGGCAGGCCGGCTCTTGGCGCTCTTGCAGATGCCGTGGAGCGTCCCGATGCTGAGGGCGGCATGGTCGATCGGGCGCGACGGCGAGGTGGCCCTTGCGGCACTCCGCTCGATCCAGCAGCACCTCGGCCCCGAGGCCGCCCGCGCCCAGGCCCTCGAATGGCTGGTCTGGCGCCCGCAAACCGAGATTGCGGCCTGGGCCGGCTTGATGGCCCTCCAGGCGGGCCACGTGCCCGCGGCCAAGATGTTCCTCTCGCAGGGGCAGCAGTTGGGCCCGGACCGCGGCGGACTGATCGAGCTTCTGGAGTACTACGTAACCTCCCAAAGCGGAGACCGCGAAGCCACCGCGGAGCTCGCGCGCCGGTTTGAGCTCCGCAAGGACCTCGCGTTGCCGGTGAGCCGGAGGGCCCGCGTCGACCTCCTCTGGAACGCCCTGCTCCGCGGCCGGTGGGAAGAGGCCCAAGGGCGGGCCAGGTTCCTCTGGAGCATCGACAGCGATCCCACCGTGGCCGCGGCCCTCTGGGCGCTCGCCCAGCGGAACGGCGACAACCGCCAGGCCCAAAAGTACCTGGCGTGCATCCAAATGCCCGAGGCCGAGAAGCTCTACTTCATTGCCCTCGGACGGGGCGCCGTCGGACTGCGGGACGAGGCCCGCATGACCGTGCAGCTCCTGCGCAATCTGGACGCGGGATTGGCCGACCGGGCCGAGCAGTACCTCGATCGGACGGAGCCCGCCGCATGAATCTCGAAACGGCTCTGTGGATGCTCCCCGGGCTGGTGATCGGGCTGACGGTCCACGAGTGTGCCCATGCCTGGTCGGCGAGCCTGCTGGGGGACGGTTTTGCCCGGCGCCAGGGCCGCGTGAGTTTCAATCCGCTCCGCCACCTTTCGCCTCTGGGCACGCTGGTGATCTTTCTCGGGTTGCCCTTCGGCTGGGGAAAGCCCGTCCTGGTGAATATCTACAACTTCAAACGCCCCCGGTGGGATTATCTGCTGAGCAGTCTGGCCGGACCGGCGGCCAACGTGGTCATGGTGGGGCTCTGTCTGGCCATCATGCAGTGGACGCGCTATTCCTTCCGGTTCGGCGACGAGGGCGTGCCGGCGATGGAGCGGGCCCACCTCCTGCTGGCCTTCATCGCGATCATCAACGTAGTGCTGGCCACTCTGAACCTCATCCCGATCCCTCCGCTGGACGGCTCGAAGATATGGTCCTGCATCTTCCCCGGCGTGAAGCCGATGCAGCGCCCGCGCACCACGTGGGTCTTCCTCATCGTCCTGGTGGCGCTGATTTACACGGATTCGCTGAACCCGGCCATCGAGTTCACGGTCGAGCGGGCGAGGCGGCTGTTCCCGCAGTCGGAGGCCGAGACCTTTGCCAAGCAATGGATGTCCGGCACCGTAGCTCTCAAGACGGGCCAATGGACCGAGGCCGAGACGTCGCTCACCGAGGCGCTGGCGGTCCACGTGGAGTCGCCCGAATGCCTGTTTGGCCGCGCGTTTGCCCGGGCGCAGCTACGAAGCTGGCAGGGCGCCCTGGACGACATGAACCAGGCCATCGAGCTGAGGGCCGACGCGGAGTTCTACGCCTACCGGGCGACGATCCTCCGGAACCTCGGGCGCACGGCGGAGGCGGTCGCGGACACGCTAATGGCGGAAGCGCTCCGAGAGACCTCTGCGGAGCCGGACGCGGGCGGCGAGTGACGGTCTTCCTCGAACCGCACCCCGGCGAGAGCGGCTGATTCCCTTCTTGCCCCAATTCTTCGGGGTACTTGACAGTCCGGGGAATGGGGTTTAACACAATGGCTGTTTCTCATCGCAGGCGCTTGGGGGAGGCTCTGCCATGGCAGTGTCAGTGAAATGTCGGTGCGGCAGGACGTATAACCTGAAAGAGGAGTTTGCGGGAAAGATCGTGGAGTGTCCCCACTGTGCCAACAAGATCGCCGTGCCCGCGACGGAAGGCGCGGTGGCAATTGCCCAAGCCGATCCCGCCTTCGACCGCGATGTGTTTCTGCTGCGTCAGAAGCATCTCTCGATCAGTGAGAAGTACGTCGTGGCGGACGAGCAAGGGGAGCCGTTCTTGTATGTCGAGCGTCCGGTCTACCTGGCACGCGGCTGCCTGGCGTGGCTGTGCGGGATTGTGGCAGCTCTGGCGGTCGGTGGCACGTTGTTTGTCGCCGCGTTGGCGGCTGGCCCGCCGGGCGGGCTGCAAATCGCGTTGGCTGTCCTTGCGATCCTGCTTATGATCCTCGCCCTGGTGGTCGTGCTGATCGCCATGTATCCCAAACGGCACGTGACGTTCTACCGGGACCAGACCAAGCGGGACCGGCTCCTGGAGGTCCTGCAAGACAAGAAGCTGCAACTGATCGTGGCCACCTTCACGGTGATCGATCCGGCCGGCAACGTGCTCGCCACGTTCCGCAAGAACTACCTCCACAACTTCTTCCGCAAGCGCTGGCACTGCTACGCCCCGGACGGCTCCACGATGTTCGTTGCCAAAGAGGACTCGGCGATCCTTTCGCTGCTGCGGCGTTTCATCGGTCCGCTGTTCGGCATTCTCAGGACGAACTTCCTCATCCTGGCCGGCGAGACGGACCGCGTTATCGGCGAGTTCAACCGCAAGTTCACCATCCTCGACCGCTACGTCCTCGACTTGAAGGCCGACCCGGGGCGGACCCTGGACCGCCGGATCGCCATTGCCTTGGGGGTCATGCTGGACACGGGCGAGCGGCGCTAACTGGGGGCCGTTAGCCGACGCCGTGGGAGGCGCGTATGAGCGACTGGCCGAGAGAACCGCCAGACCAGGCCCCCGATCGCCCGCTCGTGATCCGTGCGGAAATGCTGGCCGACGAGACCTCGCCGGACGGCCTCATCGATTTCGAGCGGGGCATGTCGTACCTGCCGCCGGTGACGATCGTACTGATCCTCGTCAACATCCTCGTCTTCGGTTGGGAGCTGCAGAGCGGGGCGCTCGATAACGTGGACGCGATTGTCGCCGCGGGGGCCCTGTTGCGGCAGCGGGTCTTCCAGGGCGAGCTGTGGCGGCTTGTGACGGCCATGTTTCTGCACGGCAGCCCGGAGCACCTCATCGGCAACTGCGTCATCCTCTACATCGTCGGAATGGCGTGCGAGCACGCCTTCGGATGGCAGCGAGCTGCGATCGTCTACTTCACCGGCGGCCTGTGCGGCTCGCTTGCCAGCGTGGCGTTCCATCCGGGGCCTTCGCTGGGCGCCTCGGGTGCGATTTTTGGGGTTCTCGGCGGCGTAGTCGCCTTCTTCTACCGCTACCAGCGGGCGATTCTGCTCCGCGACAAACGGATCGGATTCGTCCTGCTGATCTGGGCGCTTTACACGGTTGTCTCGGGTTTTCTCGATCCCATGACCGACAACTTCGCCCACGTCGGCGGGCTCGCAGGCGGCACGTTGGTGACGCTCCTGCTGCGACCGACGCTCCTGCCGAGACCCAAGGAGCCAACAGACGTCGGGACACCCTGGCGGTGATTGCAGCGAAACGGCCAGCCCGCGTGCTGCGGAGCCGGACGCGGCACAGAAGTACGATCAACCACGGAGACACGGAGGGCAGGCAGGGACCGGGGGCTGGGGATTGGGGAGGAATGTGAGTTACGCGATGTCGTTTCCTCGCTACTGTCTACTGACTACTGTCTACTGTCTACTGTCTACTGTCTACTTCTCTCCGTGCCCTCCGTGCCTCCGCGGTTGATCTCCCCTTGCGACCTCACCGCCTCGGCCAGAGGCGGAACAAAGCCCCGCCGTGGCGCCCGACCTTGACCTGAATCTCGCCGGACATCTCGCCCAGGTCCTTCTGCCTCCAGAGGTCTCGCACGCGCCAAGTGCCTTTAAGCCCCAGCTCGGACCACTTGGCCGTCACCGGCGCCTCCATCTCGCCGCGGTTGAACAGCCCTACGGCCTTGGAGCCGTCTTCCATGTCCTTGACCATGGCCAGCGTCTCTTCGCCCAACGGCACGACCCGCGCGCACTGGCCCAGCGGGTCCTGGTCCACCTCGATCACCTCGGGATTGCCCAGCACGCCCAGCGTGAACTCGTCCAACCGGCTCATGTCGCCGCTGTAGAAGAGCGGCGAGGCCATCAGGCACCAGAGCGACATGAACGAGTACTGCTCGTTGGGCGTCAGCGGACAGGGCTTGGGCTCGCCTCCGCTGCGGGCGTCGCCGATTGAGCCGATCTGGATGTAGTCCGGGTCGTTCCAGCTTCCCGGCCGCGAGAACTTGCGGTGTTCCGCGTTCTTCAGGGCCACCTCGAAGACGCGGTCGAGCTCGAAGCCCAGGTCCCCCGCCGTGCGCCAGCTTTGCCCGCCCACCTCCGCCCCCCACTCCCACACGTTCCCCATGCCGTATTGGCAGAGGTTGAAAAGGATGTCGCGGTCTTGCTTCTTCAAGAGATCGCCCATCAGG
>CAYGZI010000055.1:0-16422 GCA_964354245.1 uncultured Planctomycetaceae bacterium | reverse complement strand
CTGCGGCTGAGGTCCTTCTTGTCGAGGTAGTCCAGCAACTCGCCGCACGTCCGGTCGAACCACTCGCACATCGCCCAGTAGCGTGCCACGGGCAAGGAATCGGTTTTCGCCCGGTACTTCGCCAGAAGCTCCGGCGGCGGATTGTGCGGCTCGTGGGGCATCATGGGGGCGTACCAGAGGAAAAACGGCCGGTCGCCCGCCCGATCGAGAAAATCGAAGATCGGCTGGAGCCCCTGGCGTCCGATCTTTAGCCCATCGTCGCCGTGGCGGCCGCCGCGTGCCGGGTCGCCGTGGGTCATGCCGTGAGTGAACCCGCCGCGGCGGAAGTCTCCTTCCCACCACTTGCCGGTTTGCAGGCTGAGATAGCCCTTGGAGGCCAAGAGACGCGGGAGTGTCGCCAGGCCGTCGATCTTGGCGATCTGCTCGCGCCGCTGGCGCAATCGCTCCGCGGCCGGCAGGCCGTCGGGCGGGTCATTGCACGTCAGCCCGTGCTGGTGGGCGTACAGCCCGGTGATGATCGAGGCCAGGCTCGGCCGGCAGAGGCTCGACGGCACGTAGCCGCGGGTGAACACGACGCCCTCGGAGGCCAGCCGGTCGAGGCGGGGTGTGCGGACCGTTGGATGCCCCATGAAGCCGAAATCGGTCCAGGCTTGATCGTCGGCAATGATGAGAACGACGTTGGGCGGCGCGGCCGGGACTTGGCCGGGGGCGAGCGAAGCCCGAGAGATAGACGCCACCAGAATCGCGGCAGCGAAGGCGAATCGGAATCGGCAGGTCACGTGTTGTCTCTCCGTCGCCCGGCCCGCTCGTTGCACGAGCGCAAGACGCAGCGACGATCTACTTCGGGTTGCGGAACGCGTTGCGCAGCAGGGCCAGACTCTTGGGGATCGCGGTGCCGGCATCCTCCTGCCCTTCGTATTCCAGGGAAATGTAGCCCCGGTAGCGGTGCTTGCGGAGAATCGCAGCGATGCGGCCGTAGTCCAGATCGAGCGTGTACCAGACGCCCCCGCCGAAATAGGTCTTGGCGTGGACGTAGGTGGCCTTCGGCGCGATCTTGTCGATCCGCTCGTAAGGGTCCTCCAGGAAGTTGCCGGTGTCGAGCGTCACTCCGAGCCATGGGGAGCGGACGGCGTCGACGATTCTCAGGAGCCCCTCGGGAGTGCGCGCCAGTCCCCAATGGTTCTCAAGGCCCAGCACCACGCCGCACTTCTCCGCCGCCGGCAGGCACTTCTCCAGCGACTGGATAACCCAGGGAAAGGCATCCTCGTCGGAGTAGCCCGGCAGCGGCGGCTCGACGCCGCGATTCTTCATCAGCTCGTCGAAGTCCTCGGTCGTGCCCCATCGCCCTGTGTTGATGCGCACGGTAGGAATGCCCAGCGCGTAAGCCAGCTCGATGCTGGCGACGGTAATCTCGACGTTCGCCTTCCGCTCCTCGGCCTTGGGCGAGACGAAACCCTGGTGGGTCGAAAGGCCGCAGAGGGCCAACCCCGACACCAGGGCCTGGCGCTTCAGCGACCGGACATACGCGTGGTCCTTGCGGTCCATCTGCTTCTCGAGGATTTCGACGGCCTCGAAGCCCATGTCTGCCGCCAGGGCAATGCAGTCCTCGATCTTCAGCCTCGAGTCGGCGCGGTAGCGCCAGAACGAGTAGGTGGAGACGGCGATGGGGTTGCCGCGTCGAGCACCGGCGGCAGCCTTGGGCACCTGGGACGCGCCGTCGCCCCTGCGCGCGCCGAGTGCCCCAAAGCCCGCGGCCGCAGCGCTCGACACAAGCAGGAACTTCCGACGGTTCATGGGGTCTTGCCGGGCTTGGTGGCAGTTTTCATCGCGGTTTCATGCAGGCGCACCAGGGCGGCGAGGTTGCAGTGGGCGTATGGCTCGTCGCACGCCGGGGTGTGCTTCCCCGCGTCGGCAAACCACATATCGAGCGTCTCCGGGGCGAAGATCGCGTTGTGGAGGTTGGACGTCATCGCCACCGGCCGCCGGATCATCTCGATCATCGTGGGCACGTCGATCCGGCCGTAGTGCTGCTCAATCCGCTTGCTGAGGGCCTCGGCCCGGTCGCGGCCGGAAACCAGCACGGTGTCTTCCGGCACCCGGGGCAATTGCGGGTCCTGCTGGCCGGGGCGGAGGACGGTGATCTGCCGGGCGTCGGCATGGACGGCAACCATGTTCCGCGACTTGTCGCTCAGCACATAATAGTACTCGCACGTGCGCCGGGCAGTGCGGAGGATTTCGAGCCCTTCCTCGACCGTGCCGGCCCGCTCCATCACGTCGCGCAAGAGGAAGCTCATGGGCGTGCCGTCCCAATCGCCTTCGCCGCGTCCGCCCATCTCGCCGATCGCCAGCCCCTGCTCGTTCATGGCGGTGACCGTGCCCACGAAGCCGGCGTAGCCGAGGCTCATCCAAGCGTTCCTCCCCTCGGGCATAAAGACCACCACGGCGGCCGCTTGCTGGAGGTCGACGTCGCGCATGTAATCGAGCACGCGGGCGTGGAGCACGGAGCCGTCCTTGGTGGCCTTGCCGCGCACGGCCACGCCGGTGCAGTGGAAGCGCTCGGGGAAGAGGTTCGCGCAGCGCCCGTCGCGCTGGGAGACTCCCGCGGCCTTGGCCAGGGCGTCGCACTCGACCAGGAACCGCTCCGGCGTGTACGGAAGGGTCCGCCGCTGGATTTCATCCATCCGGTCGAAGAACCAGCGGCCGGACTGGATGCTGTCGGCCGCGCCGACCAGGTAGAGGACCCGATCCACCAGTTTCCGGACTTGCGGTTTCAGGAGTGTCCCGTGGGCGGCGCCCATTTGCCCGGGCGTGCCGGCGACGATCAGGATCGTCTTGCCGTACGTCCGGCAGAGCAGGCCGTGGCCGGCGGGATCGCGGGCGACAATCTGCACGCCCTCCGGTCGTTGGGCCCAGGCGGCGGAACACGCCAGCAGCCAGAGGGCCATCAGCGGAAAGCGGAAAGCCGGCACCGACGAAGTTGGTGGCGGAAAGCGGAGGCGGCCTGGTTCGTGGCGCCTGACGGGCGACGTGTGGCGGGTGGCGGGTGACGGGTGGGGGGCACAGACGGTTCCGCTTTCCGCTTTCCGCTTTCCGCTTTTCATTCCATTTTCTCCATGGCGAAATCGAACATGGCCGAGAACATCCGCTGGAGTTCCTCCGTTTCCACGTCTTTGGAGGGCAGCCCCGCCGGCGGCTCAAACATGGCCTCGGGAGCGACGGCATTGATCTGCCAATTGCGGAAGCTCACCTTTCCTGCTGCGCCCGGAACCGCGAAACTCAACAGTTGCGGGGTCTTGCCGTCGGCGCTCAAGACGACGCGGAAGGTGCCGCGCTCATGGCCTTTGAGGTCGACGCGGATCGCCCTTTGGCCGCTTTGCGCCGGCTCGTCGGCGACCGCGGCCAGCGGGTCCAGGACGTCGGGGGCCAGCGCGGCGCCGGCCACGGCCCCGGCCACCATGCGGAGTTTCATCAGATGGTCGGCCTGGGCAAAGGCCAACGGGTCGCGGAGCTTGGTCTTGCCGTTGGCGACGCCGCGAAAGAGCGTCTTCTGCGTCGAGAGCATCCACGGCCGTCCGGCCTGCCCGATCGCCACCTCGCCAACCCCGGGTAGCCTGCACTCCAGCTTGAAGCGCCCTTGGGTGCCGCGGATCAACAGGATCCGGCCCTGGTAGGGCGTCTGCCCGGCGGGAGCGAATTCCACCGCCAGGTCGGCGAAGTGGCATCGGTCCGCGGCGGGCTCGGCCGTGAAGAAGCCGACCGCCTCCTGAAGCAGCCGCAGCACCACTTGGACCGGCGTTTTGCCGTTGGCCGAGGGCGCCGGGACCTTCACTCCGGGCGGGAGGTCCTGGCCGAAGAAATCGACCATCCGCTGCATGACCCGCGGCAGGGCGGCCATCGCCGTGTAGTGTCCCAGCCCGTCGAGCCACTCCACGCGGTCGGACAGCCCCAGCGCCGACGCGAGCTTCTCCGTACACGCCCGGGGGATCACCTCGTCTTCGGCGGCGTTGACCATGAGCACCTTGCCGCTTTGGGCCCGGTCGCGCAGGGCGTCGGCGTGCCGCAGCGGATCGACGGCCTGGATGGCGGCCTCGATCTTCGACCGCTGCTGCGCCGGGAGGCGCTGGAGCAGGCGGTTGAGGTCCTCGGTCTCGCGGGCGTGGCGGATGATGGCGACCAGGTCGCCGCCGGCGAGGATCGGCATGACGCGGGAAAGCCGAGGCTCGCTGCCGGCCGCAGCCACCGCCACGATTCCCCCGAGGCTGATGCCGGTGATGCCGATCCGCTTGGGATCGATCTCCGGGCGCGACGCCAACAGGTCGATCGTGCGGCGAACGTCCTCCATGCCTTGGACCAGCGAGTCCACGAACAGCTTGGGGTTGGCCGCCATGGCGCCGGGCCCTTCGGGAAAGCCGCGCTCGCCGTAGTACGGCAGCTTGAACAGGATGGCGGGGATGCCGTGCGTCGCCAGCACCGTACACTGCATGCGCACCAGCTCCATGTTGCCGTCCAGGATGTGCATGCAGATCACGGCCGGACGTTTGGGCTCCCCGGGCCGCAGCCCGGCGGGCACGTAATACTCGGCCGGAACAACGTTGTTCTGCGGCACGGACGTAACCACCGGCGAAGGATACGTGAGGCGGTAAACAACGTACCCCGCTTTCTCGGTGCGCGACTCGATGCGGTAATCGAAGGGGCGGTTGTTGAAGGTCTGGATCACGGAGACAACCTGTGGGAGCTGCTGCGACGGCGAGGGCGTCCGCGCCCGCACTCGATCCGCTTCCGAGAGCACCGTCAGCACGACCAAAGCAGTGACCAAACTCCGCTGCATCCTGCGCACTGCGAGATTCATCGTCGTTCTCCTTGGCGGCCGCCCGCAGAACGCTGTCCGGGGGCGGCCACGGTTGGACATTATAATCTGCCGGGCGGGACGGGGAAACCCCGTTTGCGCGCGGACGGCTTTCAGCTATCAGCCATCACAACGTAGGGCCGGCTCTGCCGGCCGCAGTCTGAATCGCCCACGCCCGAGCACAGGCCGGCGGAGCCGGCCCTACGCTTTTCGCCCCAGCATCCGGTCCAGCGCGTCGGAAGTGTGCCAGACCAGCGCCTCCGGCCAGTGCTCCAGCGGGCGGAAGTACTCGAACGTCAGGTGCCCGCGGTAGCCCACCCGGTCCAGGGCCTCCAGGACCGCCGGCCAGTTGGTGGTGCCGTCCAGGAGCGGGCGGAACGTGTCCAGGTTGAATTCGTGGACCCGTTTGGAGTATTCCTTGACGTGGACGTTCTTGATCCGCTTTCCGAGGATCGGGATCCAGTGCTCCGGAAAGTGGTACTGCGCGATGTTGCCGGTGTCGAAGTGGACCCGCACCCGCTCCGACCCGAAGCTGTCCACGAACTGGACCATCTCCTGCGGCGTGTGGAGGAAGGCGTTGACGAAGATGTTCTCGATGTTCAGATAGACCCGGGCCTTTTCGGCCTCGGGGATGAGGCGGCCCATTGCTTCCCGGGCGCGGCGGTCGCAGACCTCAAACGGCACGGGCGGCTCCTCGGGCAGCCACGGGACGTACACGGCCCCGGGCACGACCAGCACATTCTCCGTGCCCAGAAGCGGAGCGGCATGGATGATTGCCGTGGCTAGTTCGAGGCCCTTTTGGCGGCGCTTCGGGTCCTCATGCGTCAGCGAATACGGCCAGAACAGGAACGAGCAGACGCCGCTCACCTCCAGCCCCGTCTTGCGCGCCATCGCGCCGATGGCCTTCAGATCCGCCCGGCTGGCCTTGGGCGAGATTTCGCCCTCGTCGGCGTAGTTCAGCTCGACGCCGTCGAAGCCGGCCTCCTTGCACAACTCGAAGCACTCCCTGAGCGTCATTTTTTGCGGATAGGGGAGGGCCCAGAGGTTGATCGACTTCTTCATGTCGTACTTCTTGCCGGGCGTGCGGCGGGATGCCGCGGCCGGTTCCTTGGCGCCGGCCGGGGCATCGGCCGCCAGCCCCTGGGCCGCCAGAAACGTACCTCCGAAGGCCGCCGTGTAGCCCAGCACTTCGCGCCGGCTCAGCGGCGCGGAATCGCGTTCTCGTGTGCTCATTTCGTCTTGTGGTGTCATCGTAGCTTCTCCTTCAAGTCTTCTTTCAGCCGGTTCCGCAGATAGACGTGCAAATCCCCGTTCCACGGCTTGGAGCAGATGTCCAGATCGCCGTCGCCGTCCACGTCGGCGGCGACTCCCTCGTGACACTCCGGGCCTTCCAGAATCATGTGCTCGCGCCACTTGAGGCCGCGGCTGTCGAGGTTCTCCCAGATGAACCATCGCAGCTTCTTGCCGGCGCCCGTGCCGCCCATGGGCCCTTCGCCCGAAAAAACGTCGGGCTTGCCGTCGCCGTTGAAATCGCCGACCCAAAGCGTGTGCAGGTCGCCTTTGCCCGCGGCGATCGAGTGCTTGGTCCACTTGCCGCCGCGGCCGTCTTCGTTGCGGTACCAGTCGACCCGTCCGTCGGGCGGATTCACCTCATTGTCGCACAGCACGATGTCGTTGCGGCCGTCGCCGTCCAGGTCGAGGATCCAGGCCCTCGTGGTCTCGGGGAACCGGCCGCCGTGGCGCGGGCCGAGGTTCTCGTGCCAAATCCAACGAGTGCCATTGCCGTCGACATTCTCGAACCAGCCGGTCGAGCGCACGATGTCCAGATCGCCGTCGCCGTCGAGATCGCCCACGCCCCGCGGCGCAATCCCGCCGTGGATCGCCGGGCCGACCCGGTGGCTCTCCCAGGGCTTTGTGGGGTCGGCGGGGATCTTGTACCAGAACAGGCCCGCCGAGTCCTGCATCATCGCGACATCGAGCTTGCCGTCGCCGTCGATGTCGGCGGCCACGTTGTCGTGCGAGTTGGGGATTGCGCCATTGGAGAAGCGGGTCCACTGTTTTCCGGCGGGAGTGCCCGGATTGCGGAACCACGTGTTGCCAGAGACCTGGTCGATCCAGCCGTCGCCGTCCACGTCCATGGCGATGCCGCCCACCTCGGTGCCGACCTTCTGGCCGATCAGGTGGCGGACCCAGCGGTCCGGGGCCTGGTACTGAAACCACCAGAGGTCGCCGTGGCTGCACCCGGTGATCCAGTCCAGCTTCCCATCCTTATCCACGTCCACCAGCGAGGTCTGCCCCATCAGGTTCCCGATCTTGCCGATCTCGTGGTACTCGAACTTGGGGAAATCCTCGGCCCGCGCCCAAGCGGCGAGGCCCCAGGCCGCAAGGGCGATCAGCGCCATTCGTGCGCGGTTTCGCTTCAAGCCGCCCCTCACACCGACAAAGGGACTACGCATGACTCGGCCTCCTGTTAGACCGTAGACCGTAGGGTGGGACAAGCGGAGCGCAGTCCCACCAAACAACCTACCTGCTATTTCTTGGAGCGCGCCGATTCGTCGCCGCACCCCAGGGTCGGATTATACCACCTCCACGATCACCCGGAAATCAAGGGGATGCCGCTTGCACGATTGACATTTGCCCCGGCCGGACTATCCTGGGGGCAAGGAGCAAGGTCATGAGCAGGCTCGCGGGCCGGCGCGATTTCCTCAAGCAAGCGGCCGGGGGACTCGCTTGGGCGAGTGGACTGGGCCGGATCGGGCTGGCGGCCCCGGCGACGCAAGAGGCCAAACCGAAGCCAGAAGCCGAGCCAAAACCAGAGGCCAAATCGAAGGAACCGCCGAAGCCGGCGTCCGAGCACACGCTCGCGGTGATCTCTGGCACGCCGCTCGAGCGCGGGCGCCAGTATGGCCGGGTCTTCCAGCAGCCGATCCGGGAATTTCTCGATCGCGAGATCCTCGCCCCCTTCGCCAAGGATGCCGCCCAGCGCGAGAAACTGCTGGGCTACGCCGCGGCGTGTGCCAAGGCCGTGGCCGCCTTCTCGCCAGAGATCGCCGAGGAGCTGGCCGGGACCGCCGAAGGGGCCGGGCTGCGCCTGGAAGAAGTCGTGCTCATCACCCTGCACGAGGAACTCTACCATCGCGGCGCGATCCCGGCCGCCGCCCACTGCACCGCCATGGCCATCGGCCCGCCCGATACGGACGACGGAAACACCTACGTCGCCCAAACCTGGGACTGGATGCCCAGCGTCTTCGGCCTCTCGTCGATGCTCCTCTGGAAGCGGCCCAAGGGCCCAAGCCTGCTGGGCTATGCCTATCCTGGCTTGTGGGCCGGGGCCGGGCTGAACTCCGCCGGGCTTGCCTTGTGCTGGACCAGCGCCGCCCTGGGCCAGAAGTTCGACGGCGACGGCCCGCGCGTCGGCATCCCGAGTTACCTGCTCATCGCCCACCTGCTCTATCAAGAGACCCTCGACGCCGCCATTGCCGAGGCCCGCCGCGCGGAGCAGGCCGGATGGTTCACGTTCGTCCTGGCGGACGGCAAGGGCCGGCTGGCCAACATCGAGGGCTCGCCCAAGCAGGTCGCGGTCGAGATGCACCGCGGCCACCTCGCCCGGGTCTCCTACGGCTCGCAGCAGATGACCAAGGCGCCCTCGGGGCAGCCGATCCCCATGCACCCGCGGTGCCGGCGGACCTACGAGCTCTTCCTGGCCAAACAGGGGAAGCTCAATCACAAGGAGCTTCAGAAGATCGTCGAAACGCCGGGGATCGCGGTCGATGGGACGATCGACCAGATGATCTTCAATGCCACCGCGCGCGAGGCCCATCTCAGCCGCGGGCCGCGCGGGTCGGGCGTGTGGAAGCGGTTCAACTTGGCCGCACCGTGAGAAGCGCCGGGCTGGCGACCGGCTCCCTCGCAGAGACGACCCATCGGGCCACCGTTTGGGTCATCCCGTCGCTTTGCCGTGAGCCACTCCGTCGCATGGCGGGCGACAGCCGACTCCGGGTGCTCAAGGCTCTCTTGGATGAGCCTCCCGAGCGCAAGAACCTTCCCAAAAAGCGAAGGGCTGCGTAACCTTAAACTAGCCTGGAGCCAGCAGCCACTTTCAGTCGGCTACGGGACATCTCACAGCAAGAAACCAACTCCATACCGGCGGGCTGTCCGTCGGGCGCTTTTCCCGGAGGAGGGAAGACCTCATGACGAAGTATGACATCCAGCTCACCGACGCAGAGAACCACTCATTCAATCTCGTCCTGAACACCCCGCGCGAGGGGCTTTGGAAGGCCCCCGACGCGAGCACGATCACTGACACCGGCGGCGGCACCGATCATTCCAAGTGGGGCTGGGACAAGAAGGATGAGATCACCCTGTACGAGTTGGGGTATCCGGACCAGCCGATGGGTGAACCGAAGGTCAAGATGTCCGGGGTGGCTCGGTTCCCCTTGAAGGTGGACGATCACGGCGTGGGCAAACAGCTTTTCGGGGGCGTTCGCATCAAGAAGGGCGGAATCACGTGGAAGTGCGTGAACGTCATGTAAGAAATTCAGGCCGGCGGCGTGGCGCAAAACGCGGCCGGACGATCCTCGCCGCCAAAGTGTCCTTCAGTTTCAGTGGGCAGTCTCGGTAGGGGTTTTCCTGATGGCGACCGTCGTTCCTTGCCGTCAGGACTTTCCCTTCACCGCCGCTCGCGCCACACCTTCCACGCCGTCCGAACGAGGCTGGGAGCCGAGTGGGCCAGGTACGAGAACCAGCTCCGGTACGGGAGCTGGTTGTCGGGGGCCGCTTCCATCGAGATCGCCCGCTGATGATCGCAGGCCAGCACGCACAGCCCGCAGCCGATGCAGCGCTCGCGCAGGTACTGCTGCGTCTTCTGCCGGACGTCCACCACCAGCGCCCCCATCGGGCAGTTCTTGGCGCACTTGCCGCAGAAGCTGCACTTGGCGCCGTCGAAGCGAGGGCGGAAGTGAGGCGGGGCAAACAGGCCCGGCACGTTGAACTCGTTGACCATCCGCATCGCGTGACAGCAGCACCCGCAGCACGAGCATGATGCCTGCCCCTTGGTCGCCTCGACGTTCATCACCCAGGTGACCAGCCCGTGCGACTCCGCCTCGTGCTTGATTTCCAGCACGTCCTTGCGGCCCACCGGGCGAAGCCAGCCGTCGCGAATGCCCTGTTCGGCCCACACGCCCATGACCGTGCAGTTTCCCACGGGTTTGTCGCAGCCGCGTCCCAACGCCCTCATCGACGTGCGGCATTGGCAGTGCCCGATGCCGAAGGTCTCAAAGCGGTCCAGGAGCGGCTCCAGCTTGTCCGAGGGGAGGGCCGCCGGATGGGCCTCGATCGCCTGGTGTACGGGCAGAAAGCGGACCATCCTGGTCGGCCCCTCCCGGTAGTCGAGGCTGTAGCCCGTCTCGTAGAGTGCCTCGAAGAGCTCGATGAAACGCCGGTGCCAAGGCGAAAGCGCATCCGGCGACTCGCCGATCAGGACCATCTCGAAGATCCCGGGCATGATGGGCTGGAGGCGGTATCGCTTCTGCCCTTCGGGGCCGCTGGCGGCGATCGCCCGCTTCTCGACCGACAGGCGCCGCAGGATCGGCTCGATCTGGTCCAGCGGGCGGTGCTCGGCCCGGGCCAGCTCCTCCGCGTTTCTCCCGCGGAACATCCTCAGGTGCCGCACCAGGCCAGCCTCTTCCTCGGTGAAGAGGTGTTGCACGAAAGTGATGAGTTCATCGCAAATCGGCGGGCCCAGAAGCAGCGGGCTGGAGAGCATCCTGGCGACCTCCAGGTACACCGCCGGCACGCCGCGAAAGTCGCTCAGCCTCTTGGGCCGCACAGTCTTCGGCCGCGGTTCCGCGGGCCGGATGAGGGACTTGTTGACCTCGATCACACGTCGCCCGGTCGCGATATCCTTCAAGAGGTGTCTCCTGCTGCGAGTATGCTTGTTGCCGGTTTTGGTGCGTTCGGCCTCGGAAAACGCGGCGCAGACGGACAGCGCCACGAAGTGATGCAACTGCCCAACCTACGCGCGGCATCCTCAGGTCGGTAAGGGCACCTGGCACTCCTTGGCGAGCCTTGCCGCGAGACGCTTGAAGTCCTTATGGCATTCCTGGACCGCGCTGTAGTGCGCCCCGATGGCACCGTCCGCTGGTTTCAAGGAGAAGATGGGTTTTCGCGCCTCCATGGCCATGGGCATAAGGCTCCGATAGTGTTTCAGGAGGGCAAGGCAATGGGGGTATTTGTCTGCTGCTTGATATGTCTTTTTGAGGTCTTCATCGAGCACCGAGGAAGAATACTCACTTGGAATCCGTTCCATCCAGCGGCTATACGCCTGGACGGGGCGGTCGAGGCGCGTGGCATGTTGCATGATGATGTATCCGGCCGGCCGCATTTCGCCAGTAGGCAGATCCAGACTGGGATCAGGAGTCCGTTTCCGGCGGTCGTTCCATTCCGAGCGCCAGCGGCGGAGAGTCGGGCCGAGGTTCCGCAGCCCCTGCAAAGAGAAAAGATCGGGTGCCAACGGGATCGCCACGTGGTCCGCCGCGATCATCGCCGCGCGATTGATTGCCCCGAGATTTGGACCCACGTCGATCAACACCAGGTCGGCTCCTTGGAGGTGCGCTGCGCGCCGGACTAGGCGATGGAAAGCCGAGATCACGCGGAAGGCCGACTCGTCCCCATCGTGACATCGCGGCCAAGCGTCGGAAAGCTTGTCCTCAAAGGTGGACAGGCCCAAGTCGCCCACGATCAGCCCGATGTTATCGGCCACGTTTTCTACATAAGGATCGGCGACGTCGCCAATTCCCTTCAAAATGGGCTGGATCGCCCCGAGGATGCTCTCCGGGTGCTCGCCTTCAGGCCACAACTCCTCCAAGCGATCCTCCGGGAGGAACATGGAGGTCAGATTCGCCTGCGGGTCGAGGTCTGCGGCGACCACGCTCAGCCCCAAGTCCGCGTACATCCAAGTCAGGTGGTACGCCAACGACGTCTTCCCGACGCCGCCCTTGTTGTTGAAGAATGCAATCGTTTTCACGCCACGCAAAGGTATCTTAGGCATGGAGCGAATCCCTCACGCCCTTGTTGTTGAAGAGTACAATCGTTTTCACGCCCGCCTCCGCACCGTGACAAGCACTGAGTTCGGCCCTGGACTCAATTCCGGCGGAGGATTGCCGTTCTTCCCCAGCTCTTTTTTCGCCAGTGGGATACCCAGGCCGAATCGTTGTACGAATCCGAGGACCTTCATGGCTTCCGCCAGCAAAGGGTTGCGATAGTCGGTCACGCCCGGTTCGCCAAAGCTCTCAGGGGTCACGTGGCCATAGAGCCCTCCCGGACTGTGAATCTCGATCCGATCGGAAAACCAGTACACCCTTGACGGAGCATTGCTCGTCTCGTACGTACGGTGCAAGACCGCGTTGCGAACGAGTTGCTGCAAGGCCACGATCGGGTAATCAGGGCTTCTGATTTCGGTCGGCCCTGCGCGCACGTCAACGGCAACGGACACGTTGGCCATCAGGACTTCGTCGATCGCGCGCAACACCTCCGGCATCGGCCCGGCGATCTCCTTCTGACGCTGAATCGGGTCGGTGAGCTCCAATCCGTCGATCCGCAGAAACTGGACATACGCGCCGCTTATCCAACTGATGGGGTCCTTTCCGAACACCAGCAGCGCGCCGACGTTCGGGATACCGTCCGGCCCCAAGAAACGCAGCGACGCCAGTTGCTGCTCCAGGGAGCGGTCGTCCGCGGCCAACACGTCGCGCGACACCGCCGACGGCAGATAGACGCGACGGAAAAAATCAAGGTCCAGTTCCTCAATGGTCGCGCCCGGTACCGGGCTTTGGTCGAAGGGCAGATCGCGGGCCCGACGTTTCTCCGTCAAACGCCGTTCCTCTTCCGCACTGGCAACCGCTCTTCTCGGCCCAACTCGGATCCAGACCCGTCCATCGTATCTCACAGGCGGACTATACGAAGGCTGTACCTCGATCACCGCGACCTCACACTTGTTCAGAATCCGCTTCTGCACGGTCATCATCGGCAGGGGAAGGATGTTTCCATCGGAACGCATGTGGGCCAGCGTTTTCAGGAGTTCATCGGTGATCGGCAGGTTCGCGCACATGCCATCGTCATTGACGCCAACGAAGAGCACCCCCGGTTGGCGATGGTCGGGGAGGTCGTTGGCAAACGCGCAGATGGCCTGACGGATCCGCCCTGGGTCAGCGAGCGACGCCTTCCTTTCCACCCGGTCCGATTCCGTATCGCCCAGAAGTGCCAGCAGTTCGTCGTCGGTCAACATCGTCGGACTCCACTGCCTCTGCCGTGGCCATAGACTGCCGGAACAACACTCTCAGTCTATCCGACTGTCACGGCTGCCAAAAGGGGTCGAACAGGCCGATCGGCCTACAATGAGAGCAAATAGGCAATCAAATCATCGAGTTCCTGCGGCGTAAGCGACTTGGCATCGCCATGCTTGCCGCCGGGATCGTCCTTCGTCAGGGCGTCCTTGAGCGTCGCCGAACGGCCGTCGTGGAAGTACGGGGCAGTGCGGTAGACCTCGACCAGCGAAGGCGTGTCGTACCGGCCGTCGGGCTCCAGCGGCGTGAGGATGCCCACGTTGTGCATCTTCTGGTCCGTGTAGTACGGCGCTGGGTGGCAGCCGGCGCAGCCCGCCTTGCCCTCGAAGAGGGTCTTGCCGCGCACGGCTGCCGCGGCCAGTTGCGGCGCGAGCGGGTTTTGCTCGGGCTGGAGCGTTTCCACGTAAGCCAACAGGTCGTCCACGTCGGCCGGCTCGGGCACGGTCAGGTGGCTGCCGGTCACGCCGGTCCTCATGCACTCGCGCGGATCGGGCCGCGTGGCCCGGCGGTTGTGGGGCGAAGTGTGCTGCATGTACACGAGGCTGATCACGTCCTTAACGTTGCCGACGTCGTCGCGCAGGAAGTCCCAAGGGAGCCCGTCCACGCGCCCGTCCGGATGACAACTCGCGCAACTGTGCCAGCGTTGGAAGCAGCGGGTGGCGTCGTGGAAGTAGAGTTCGCCGCGCCGGGCGGCGTCGGCGGGCGGCTGCGGCCCGATGGGGATCGTTTCAAGCGGCTTGCCGGCCGTCGCATCCAGGACGCCGATGGTGCCGGAGAAGTAGTTCGCCGCGTAGAGGCGCCGGCCGTCTGGCGAGAGGGCTATGCCGCGCGGGCCCTTGCCGCCGCTGGGCGTGCGGCGGATCGTCCCGGCGATGTAGAGGGCCGTCAGGTCGTTGGCCAACTGGGCGATCGCCGTGCGGTCCTTGCCGATCCGCACCCAGATGTTGTCCCTCATGCCGTCCTTGAGCCGCGCCAGGTCGGGCGGCACCTTGCCGTCGAGCAGCTCGTGGATGCGGCCGATTTCGACGGTCGAGACCTCGTGGACCCCGGAGTGCGAGACCCAAAGCCGCTTGCCGTCGGGCGAGACGACCACCGCCCACGGATCGGCGGCCCCCGCGGAAAGATCGTCCAAAAGCAGCGTGACCGCGATCTTGCCCGCGGACAGGTCGAGGACCGTCAAGGCATACGTGTGGACCCAGCCGCGGTCCAACTGGCTGATCGGCAGATTGAAACGGCCCAAGGCATGCACCACGTAGGCCCAGCGGCCGTCCGGGCTGGTGGCCGCGCCGGTCGCGACCGTGGAGCCGGGCGGCAATTTCAATCTGGCCTTCGGCTCCAGCGACGCGGCGTCGAGGATGGTGACTTCGGCGGCGATCGTGGGATCGGTGCCCGCGCCCTCCGGGAGCATGTTGGCAACGATCAGGCGGGTCTGGTCGGGCGTGAGCGCCAGGGCGTCCGGCTCGCGGCCGGCCCGGACCCGCTTGAGTTCCTTGCCGGCGGCCAGATCGACCATCGAGACCGTGTGATCCCCGCGGTTGCAGGTGTAGAGCCGATTGGACTTCTCGGCCAGGGCGACGGTCACGGGCCAGAAGCCGACGGGGATTCGCTTGGCCAGAGCGCCTGCCGCTGTGTCGATGACCGCCACCGCATGGGCCTTGCGCTCGGCGACGTAGAGCGTCTTCCCATCGGCGGAGAGGGCCAGTCCGTGCGGCTCGCCGGGAACCGGGAGTTCGCGGATCGGCCTGCCGCTTTCCAGGTCGATCACGTTAACGCTTTTGGCCGTCTTGTCGGAGGTGTAGAGCAGCTTGCCGTCGGGCGACACTACGACAGCCAAAGGCGACCGGTACACCGGGCCCGCCGCCGCAATCCCGGCCGACGCTGCTGCGGCCATGACTACCGCCAGCACGAGTTGTCTCTTCATCGGTCTCTGTCTCACCCGCGATGCTTCACAAAGTCAAAGTCTGTGGTGCTTCATAGGTTACGCGAAAGATACCACGGCGTCCAGAAAGTCGGGTATGGCAACTATTGACATATTATGCCATACGGCCTATGATATGCCATTGGAGGTGTGATACTATGAGCACGCTGAACATCTCGCTCCCCCAGTCCATGCGGGCGTTCATCGAGCAGCAAATCGCTCAAGGCGGATACAGTACAGCCAGCGAATACATCCGCGGACTGATTCGGGGTGACCAGAAGCGGGTGGCCGAGAAACGCGTTGAGGCGTTGCTCCTGGAAGGTTTGCAGTCGGGTGAGCCCGTCGAGATTTCGGACCAGTGGTGGGAGCAGAAGAAAGCCGACCTGCTGCGACGTCTTAAGCAGAAGAAACGGACATGAGGAAGCGGATCGCCATTCGTCCGAGAGCCGACCGGGATCTCGATGAGCAATTCGCCTACATCGCCAAAGACAACTTGCGGGCAGCAGAGCGGTTCTTGCTCGCCACCCAGGCTACGTTCGCGCGATTGGCCGCCATGCCCGAACTCGGTGGCACCTGGGAATTCGAAGATCCGAGGCTCGCCGGAATTCGCGTGTGGCAGGTCTCGGGTTTCGAGAAGCACCTCGTGTTCTATCGGCCGATCCAAAACGGGATCGAGGTGGTGCGCGTGCTCCATGGCGCACGTGACATCGGAGCAGTCTTCGGCCAGGAGGAATGATTGTCCTTCCGGGATTCTTCGCACGGTTGCCGGCGCACGCAACGGCCGCCCACCTATGCGCCGGGGTCGGACGGCGCCCGGAGGGCGAGGCTCAGGTAGCGGCCGTCCAGGAAGACCATGAGCCGCTCGGCAAGCCACCGGTCGAGGATGCGGCGGACCGCTGGTTCATCGGGCCGGGCGCGAGCCGGATTTCGGGCAGAATCTTCAGCAGCGAGCTTCACGATCTCCTTGAAAGGCCGCCCGGTGTCGCAGAAGAGATAGATCTGCCGCTCCAGGCCGGTGAGCCGGTGCTGGAACGCGGCGGCGCAGGGGCGCGTGTCGGTGATGAGGATCACGCCGTCGGGCCGGTCCCAAGAGCGGAGCGTCACGGTCCCGCTTAGTTGCTGCCACGTCTCTGCCGCCGCCAAGGTCGTCGCCGCGTAGTCCAGCGGATTCCGCCCGTCCGCGTAGTCGTATTCGTAGTAGTACGCCATGCGGGCCAGCGATTCATCGGGAAACGGATACACGTAGCGGAATGCGCGGTTGGGCCGGGGATTGACGATCCCGTAGCGGGCCGGGTCTTCGAAGTACGGCGAGAAGC
>CAYGZI010000054.1:0-16525 GCA_964354245.1 uncultured Planctomycetaceae bacterium | reverse complement strand
AGCGGCTGGCGAAGATGCCCTACGACTTGCCCAACGACGGGGACCTGGCCCAGAAGCTCACGGCAATCCATGCCAAGCGGTGCGTGGGCTGCCACCAGCCGGGCGAGGTGACGCGGCTCGATTGGATCGACCTGCGCAAGCCGCAGGAGAGCCTGTTCTTGGCCGCTCCGTTGGCCAAAGCGGCTGCGGGGAAGCAGAAGTGCTCCCGGGCGATCTACCAGGATCAATCCGATCCGGACTATCGAGCGGTACTTCTGCTTGTGGAATCAGCCGTCCGCAAGGCATGGGAGTTCCCGCGGCGGGACGTGAAGTCCTTGGAGCAGAAGCCGGCGGTCGTGGCGCGGTGAGCCGCAAGGACAGGCAGGAATGCCCTCACGACAGGCAGGAATGCCTGTCCTCCTAGCGGCAGACAAGAATGTCTGCCCTCCTACGAAAGGCTGGCCAAGAAGACGTCCATCGCGGCGGTGGTTTTGGCGGGTTGTTCCAGCGGGGGCAGGTGGCCGGCGTTGGGGATGATGACAAACTGCGAGCCAGGGATTTTGCGGGAGAGGGCCTGCATCGAGTCCGGCGTGCAGAGGCCGTCTCCCTGCCCGACAAGGACGAGCGTCGGGCAGGTGATCTGGGGCAACAGGGGTGTAAAGTCGGGCCGCTGGGCCATGCCGCGCAAGGCTGCGGCTATGCCGCGCGGGTCCGTGGCGAGGATGACCTTGCGCACGGCAGCGACGATCTCCGGGCGCTGGGCCAGGGTTTGAGGGGCGAGGAGCTTGGGGAGCATGGCGTCGGCCAGCGGCGCAGGCCCCTCGCGGAGCATGCGATCGGCCGTCTCGTGCCGGGCGGCAGCGGCCTCCGGCGCGTCGGCGGCCGCGCGGGTGTCGCAGAGGATCAGGCCCCTCAGGCGAGCCGAGTACTTGCGACAGAATGCGAAGGCGACGTAGCCGCCCATCGACAGGCCGCAGAGAACGATCTGCTCGCCGATTCCCAGCGCATCTAAGAGCGCCGCCAAGTCGTCGGCAAACCGGTCCATGGTGACCAGTTGTGGCACAGCCGCCCCCGGCTGTGCAGACTGGACGACAGCCGAGGGCGGCTGTCCTACGGGTCCGAAACCGCGGAGGTCCGGGGCAATGACCCGGAACCGGCTGGAGAGGGCCTCGATTTGGGCGTCCCACATCGAGTGGTCCAAGGGGAAGCCGTGGACCAAGAGCACCGGCGGACCGCTGCCGCGATCCACCGTGGCCATGCGAGCGCCGTTGACTGCGAGCGTCTTCACTTCTCAGACTCCGGATGAACCACAAAGACACAAAGGCACAAAGGGAGTCGGTGTCGAAAAGCCGCTAAGGTTGCCGCGTGGCATTCTCTTCGACCTTCTTGGTTTTCGCCTCCAGGGCTGCCCGGAAGCGCTTCAGCTCGGAGTTCAAGAGTCCCGAGTGCGGCTCGCGTTGGGCGGCCATGGTCTGGTGCTTTACTGCATTGGCCAGGTCGCCCTTGGCAAAGTAGACGTGGGCGATGGTGTCGAGGTAGGCGCTGTTGTTGGGGCTCAGCTCCAGCGATTTCTGCGAAGCCTTTAGCGCCGCGTCGAGGTCGCCCTGCGTGTTGCCCACCAGCCAGGCGAACTGATTGTACGGCAGGGCGGACTTGGGGGCTTTGGCCATCTTGTCGCGCAACTGGGCGGTTTGCTGCTGGATGGACTTGGCGATCCTCTCGCGGAACTGCGGGGTGGGACTGGGGAGCCGGTGGCAGGCGATCAGCGTATCCACCTCGCCGGGGTCGACCTGGAGGGCCTGCTCGAGGAACTCCAGTTGCTTTGCCGGGTCTTTCTGCCCGGCCCAGTGGCAGGCGAAGAAGTAGTTCATCCGGGCGCGGCAGTGCCGGATGAACTCCGACGGCTCTGCGACGAAATCGTCGCGGAGCTGGGCGGCCGCGTCGAGCGTCTTCTGGTAGACCTCGGCGGCGGCCAGGTCCTTTTCCTGGTCGTGCAGGTACTCGGCGAATCGCTGCCCGGAATCGACGGCAATCAGGGGCTGGCCGCAGTTGGTCAGGAAGCGGTATTCGGCCTCCGCCCAATCCGACCGGCCGCGGTTGGCCAGCATCCACGCCGTCTGCATGCGGAGACTGAGACCGAAGGAATCGCTTGGCCGCGGCATCTGCTGGGCTCGCTGGGCGGTCTTGTCGGCGGCGGCGCGGTCGCCCTGGTCCGCATAGGTCTGCGCCAACAGGTAGAGCAGTCCGACGGCGATCTCGGGATTGACCTTGTCGGGGGCCTGCTGCCAGCGGGCGTATTCGGACTCGACCAGCTTGCGCCACTCGGGGAAGGCCGCCTTCGGGTCCTCGCGGAGCCGCGCGTAGGCCAGGAGCCACTTGGCGGCGGGCCGGGTGCTCGCGGTGAGGCTCGCTTCGACGAGCTTCTTGAACCGCGTCCGCGACGCCGCGTCGAACGGCTCGGAGTAGGCGATCTCGATGGCCGCATAGTCGGACAGTGCCGCCGATCGCTCGAACCGGACCAACCGGCAAAGGGCCGCCGTGCCGCTGAGGTCGGGGAGAAACGCCAGCGCGCGGATAGCCAAGGCCCGCGCCTCCGTCGATTGCAGGTCGTAATCCTCCAGGAGCTTCTGCACCTCCGGCGGGTCCTGCCCGCTGCTCCATTGGCCGCGGATCTTGCGGAGCAGATACCGGGCCCGGGCAGCGATCTCCAGGTCCTCGTGGTTGGCCGCGGCGGCGAGGGCCTCGTAGGCCGCCAGTCCGATTGCGGACAGGTCCTCTTCCGCGCGCTGGCGAACGGCGTAGTCCTTGTCGCCGAGCAACTGGATGAGCTTGGCGATCTTCTGATCCTCGGTCGGGCCCGACTCCTTAGGGGCGGGCGGCGCGGCGAGAGCCACGCCCGGGGCGCTGAGGGCCAGCACAAGGAGCAGCCCGTGCAGGAAGCACTCTCTCGAACAACCGGCCATATCTGCCTTCGGCGGAGGGCTCCGCCGCTCCCATGCCAGGGCCAAGCGGGGTTCGATCCACTATAGAAGAGGATACCGCGGCCTGCCCTAGGAAGGCAAGCGGAGTGCCCTTGGCCGTCTGCGCCGGTCAGGTCTTGACGGGGATCTTGCGCGGCTGGGCGCTTGCGGACTTGGGCAGCCGGAGCGTCAGCACGCCGTTGCGGAGCTCGGCCTCGACTTTGGCGGCGTCCACCTCGCCCGGCAGGCGGATCACCCGGGTAAGCGAGCCGACGGGCCGCTCGCGGCGATGACAGGTCGCACCATCCGGCTCCGTCTCGGGACGCTCGACCTTGATCGTCAACTCGTCGCCGACCACGGAGACGTCGAGCTGGTCGTTCTTGACGCCGGGGACCTCCATCTCAAACAGGAAGGCATCGCCCGACTCCCAAAAGTTGACGGCCGGCTGACCGCACAGCGCCACCGGCCACAGCGGCTCGACGCCGTCCCAAGGGAAGCCCGAGAGAAGCCGATCCATTTGGCGGTGAAGCTGGCTGAACGGGTGCAAGGTTTGGAGGACCATAGGAGACACTCCTTTCAAGACGAGTCACGTTTGTTTCATTGATGGGACCCGGGAGCGTTGGCGGCGGTTGGCAGCCACTCCGGCGGGTCGCAGGAACATTGAAGCAAAGCCCGTGCCAGTTGCCGGGATGTGGTCGTTAGTCCAGACCTGCCAGAGCTTTGCGCCACGAGGATTGCCCAGGGGCGGTGGCGGTCCTGCCAAAATGACAGTCGGGCCCTCACATAGCACAGGCTTCCAGCCTGTGCCCTGACAAGACAGGCAAGATGCCTGTCCTACGCAAGCGTTGCCCCAGTCCGTATTGAGTCACGGCCGCGTTTCGGGTAATCTCCCGCGGCATGTCCGAATACGAAATCCAGCGATTCACCCGTCACTGCGCCGGGACCGGCCGGGAGTTGGCCCCGGGCGAGGAGTTCTATTCGGTCCTGACGGTGGACGGGGCGGAGTTGGTTCGGCGGGACTACGCCAAAGCCGCCTGGCCGGGCCCGCCGGAGGGGGCAATCGGATGGTGGAAATCCCAGGTCCCAGGCCCCGACGCAAAGAGGGTTCACTGGGCTCCTAATGAGGTGATGCTCCAGTTCTTCGAACAGCTCGAACAACAGCCCGGACGCGAGGACGTGCGGTATGTGCTGACCTTGCTCCTCTTGCGCCGCCGGGTTTTGCGCATGGAGCGCGAAGACGGGGACGCCGAGGGGCGTCAGGTCCTGGTGGTCTACTGCCCGCGGCGCGAGACGAGCTATCAGGTCCTCGTGGCGGTGCCGGAGGAGGCGCGGATCCAGCAGATCCAGGACGAGTTGGCCCAATTGCTGTTTGCACACGCAACGTAAAGATGCACGGACGCAGATACCAAGCGGCGACGCTGCTTCTGACCGCGGTCGGGCTGGTGGGGCTGAGCGGGGCCAGTTGTCCCGGGCTCTGGCCGCGTCCAGACCCGTTTGCCAATCTGCCGCGGCTCTTGCCTCCGACGCCCAGCCTGGAACAGGTCATCCAGGTGGTCAACGCCAACAACTCCCAGATCCGCGCCTTCTCCGCGCGCAACGCCACGCTCAGCGGCACCGGCTTCCCCACGCTTCAGGCCACGGTCGATTTCGAGCGGCCCATGCGCCTGCGTCTCCGCGGGCAGACGCTCCTGACCGGGCCGGAGATCGACTTGGGGAGCAACGACGAGCTGTTCTGGTTCTGGGTGCAGCGCAACCAGCCGCCGGCAACCTACTACTGCCGGCACGAGCAGTTCGTTGCCAGCCCGGTGCGGCGCAATCTGCCGGTGGACCCGTATTGGCTGGTCGAGGCGATGGGGATCGCGGAGTTCGACCCGGCGCTGCCGCACCAGGGGCCGTTCCTGCTGCCGGGCGGCCAACTGGAGATCCGCACCGTGCGCGAGACCGCCAACGGGACCATGATGAAAGTCACGGTCATCGACGGCAAACATGGGCTCATTCTCCAGCAGCGGCTCTACGACGGGCGCAGCCAGTTGGTCGCCACTTCGACCACGGGCCGCTATCGGCGGGAACCGGCCAGCGGCCTGTTCATGCCCACGGTGGTCCAGATCCATAGCCCGGCCACGGCCAATTCGCCGGCGATGTCGCTGGAGCTGCAATTGGGCAACGTGCAGATCAACCCGCCGACGCTGGGGATGGAGCAGCTCTGGGTCATGCCCTTTTACGAGAACTCGCCGCCGGTGGATCTTTGCCGGCCGGGCGTTGCGCCGGGTTCTGCGATGCCGACGGCTTCCCGGCGGTAGCGGGCGGCCGGTGAGCACCGCCGTGACGGCTGTATTCTTTGAAGTGGCATGCTAGAATAGGGGCAGGACACATCCCCGGCAAGCGCCACCAGGAACGCCCAAATGTCACCAGCAACCCTCGAAGAACGAGTTGCGCGATTAGAAACCATCGTGGAGGAGATGCGTAGCGAAAGACTATGTGAGCCGGGCCGCGAGGATTGGCGGGCGACGATCGGCGTCTTCGCCGACGACCCGATCGCCAAGGAGATCATCGACGAGGCCCTCCGCCACCGCAACGAGGAGCGGAAGCGGATCACGCAATGATCGTGCTTGACACCACTCAGCTTTCAGCTTTCAGCAATCAGCGGCCAAGCGTCAGCACTCGTGGGCCCTTCGATCGCGTTTCTCGGGAGTTGTGACTATGAGCATAACGGGCAAGTACGGGTTCCTCTTCTCTGTTCGGCCCCGCAAATCAAGCACGAACAGAGAAGAGGAACCCGTACTTTCATTCATAGGATTGTCGTGTTCTGGGGGGCCGGCGAATCCTGTCACTTGGTAATCTCGATTGTTGGAAGGGGGCCCGCGAGTGCTGACACTTGGCCAATCAGCGTTCTGTGTCCTGATAGCTGACGGCTGATAGCTGACGGCTCTGGGAAGGGGGTACGATCGTGTCGCGTAGCCTACGCGTTTGGAATTCCGTTGCCCTTCTGACGGCGGTCGGCATTGCGGCTGTATCGCTGTCGCCGGCGCGTGCAGGCGAGCCCGCCAAGGGCCCGCCGGGCAAGGAGGCGGTCAAACTCCCGCCAAGCGGCATCAAGGTCTCGCGCGAGACCACGTTCATCACCGGGCCGCTCCGCAAGGACGGTATGGTGGACTATCAGGCAGCCCTGAACCTGCGGTACTCCCAGGGCGTGACGCCGGAGAACAACGCCGTGGTCCTGCTGCTCCAGGCCATCGGCCCGCGCGAGATCTCCAAGCCCTACCGCGAGCGGTTTTTCAGGATGCTGGGCATCGCCCCGCTTCCGGAAAAGGGAGCGTACATCGAGCCCTTCGAGGAGTACTTCAAGCGCAAAAGCCCCGAGGCTCCCAAGGACGAGAAAGCGTGGATAAACCCCTGGGGCGCCGCCTGGGACCAAGTATCGAAGCGGTACGCACAGATCGACGGCCGGCCCTGGTCGAAAGAGGAATTCCCCATCGAGGCGAGTTGGCTGGAGGAAAACCAGAAGCAGATCGACCTCATCGTTGCCGCCACCAAGCGCCCGCGCTACTACCACCCGCTGTTGAGTGGTAGCGAGGGGCAAGGGGTGCTGCTCTTAGTAGCCTTGCTCGAGCTACCGCAGGAATGCCGGAAGGCGGGTCGGACCCTAATCGCCCGCGCGATGTACCGGATCGGCTCCGGCAAGAGCGAGCAGGCGTTGCAAGACCTCCTGGCCTGTCACCGCTTGGCCCGGCTGGTGAGCCAGGGGCCGACGCCGATCGAAGGCTTGGTTGCGATCGAGATCGAGGGGATGGCCATTCAGGGCGACGCACTCTTGGCCCACGAAGGGAAGCTCACGGCCGAACAGGCGCAGCGATTCGCAGCCGACTTGCGCAAGCTCGCGCCGATGGGAAAGATGATCGATAGAATCAACTGGTGCGAACGCTTCACGTACCTGGACGCAGTGTGCTACGTTGCGCGCCGAGGCTTGACCGAGGTCAATAAGTTCGATGGGTGGTCCCTCGGCGGCAACCCAACGTTCGATCGGGTCGTGAACCGGGCCGGGAAGGTGCTGATCGACTGGAACGAGCCGATGCGCATGGGCAACCAGTGGTACGACCGGTTCGTGGCAGCCCTATCCAAGCCCAGCCGCAAGGAGCGGGACGCCGCCGTGGCGGAATTTGAGCGGGATCTAAAGAAGCTGGCCGCCGAGGCCGAGGACCCGCGAGTGCTTCTCCGAAACATCATGTCGGCAGGCTCTGTGCGCGGTGGGCTTGGACGGCAAATAGGACACGTGTTGATCGCCGCATTGATGATCCCTCGGCTCGCGAACGTCGAAAACCAGGCGGTGACTTCTCAAGGCATGGTCCAGGTGGTCTTTGCCCTGGCCGCGTATCGGGCCAAACACGGTTCTTATCCCGCCGACTTGGCCGCGCTCGTGCCCAAGTATCTCGCAGCGATTCCCGAAGACCTCTTTTCCGGCGGACCGCTCCGCTACAAACGCCAAGACGCCGGGTATGTCGTTTACAGCGTGGGCCTCAATCGCAAGGACGACGGTGGCCGCTCCAGCTCGGACGACCCCGACGACGAAGTTGCCGGCGACTGCGACGACATCGCGATCCGGGTGCCGGCGAAGAAGAAGTGAGCGGGCAGTAGGACGACTTTCAAGTCGTCCCACAAGACCCGGCGTAGGACGACTTTCAAGTCGTCCCCGAAGATGCGGCCAAGGACGACCTGAAGGTCGTCCTACAAGACTTGACGACTTGAAAGTCGTCCTACAGGACTTGAAAGTCGTCCTACAGCACGTGACAAGCCATGAGCCGTGGCAAGCGATCTCGAATCTGGCGCGTGGTCTGGGTCTCGCTGGGCCTGCTGGTCGCGCTCTGCGCATTCGGGATTATCTCGGCGCTCTTGAACTCGGGCGTGACGGTCTCGCCGGAGACCACGTTCATCACCGGGCCCTTGCGGGAGGACGGCACGGTGGATTACCTCGCCGCCCTGAACGAGATGGGCTCCAAGGGCGTCACGCCGGACAACAACGCCGCGGTCCTGCTGGTTCAGGTCGTGGGCCCGGGCGAGATCCCCGAGGCCATCCGCGAGCGGTTTTTCAAGATGCTCGGCATCGCTCCGGTGCCGCAGGACGGCAAGTATCTGGAGCCATTGTACAAGTACCTGGAGCGCAAGCTGCCCCAGCCGGGCGAGACCGCCGGCGCCGATGACCGGCCCCGCCCGGATGAGGCTGCCGAGAAGCAGCAGTCCGAGGCCATGGAGCGGCCGTGGACCAAGGAGGAATTGCCGCTGGTGGCCGAATGGCTGGCGGAGAATGAGAAGCAGCTCGACCTGGTCGTCGCGGCGACGAAGCGCGAGCGGTTCTATGCACCGCTATTGACTGGACACGAACGCGGGCCGGTGATCGACGCTTTGCTGCCGCTGGCGCCGCCGTCTCGCGAGGCCGCGAGGGGCCTTCAGGTCCGGGCGATGTATCGCGTCAAGGCCGGAGAAGTGGAAAAGGCGTGGGAAGACCTGTTGGCATGCCATCGCCTGGCGCGGTTAGTCAGCGAGGGGCCGACGGTCGTGGAGGGCCTGTTCGCTATTGCCGTCGACGGGATTGGCCTTCAGGGGGACACGGTGCTGGCCCACGAAGGGAAGCTCACGGCCGAGCAGGCGGAGCGATTCGCGGCCGAGCTGCGCAAGCTCCCACCGATGCGGAGACTCGTGGAGAAGCTGAACGTGGGCGAGCGGTTCGTGGTTCTCGACATAATGTGCGGCGTCGCACAGGTCGGCCCGGTGAAGTTTCTCCGCTCATTGGAGTCGTGGGCGCACCCCAAACTGCCGCTGGGTTGGGTCCCGAGCGAGGCCAGCAGCATCCTGATCGACTGGAACGAGCCGATGCGGATGTGCAACCAGTGGTTCGACCGCATCGTGGCGACCGCCTCCAAGCCGGCCGGCAAGGAGCGGAAGGCCGCGATGGCGGAATTCGAGCAGGACCTGAAGGAGCTTGCCGTTGAGGCCAGAAGCGCTCGAGTGCTCTTCCGGAACATCGTTTCCACAGGCTCTCTGCGCGGCGGCCTGGGGCGGCAGATGGGGGACCTTATCATAGGAGGCTTCATGCCGGCGTGCTTCTGGGCCCTGGACGCCGAAGACCGGAACCTCACGTGTCAGGGCATGACCCAAGTGGTTTTCGCCCTGGCCGCCTATCGGGCCGATCGCGGGGCCTATCCGGCGGACCTGGGCGCGCTGGTACACAAGTATCTCCCGGCGATGCCCGAGGACCCTTTCTCGGCCGGGCCGCTCCACTACAAACGGGAAGAGGCCGGGTTTCTGCTCTACAGCGTCGGACCCAACGGCAAGGACGACGGCGGGCGAAGCTCCTTGGACCAGCCGGGTTCGGAGGAGCTCCGCGACTGCGACGACATCGCGATCCGGGTGCCGGCGAAGAAGAAGTGAGCGGTAGGACGACTTGAAAGTCGTCCTCGAAGACGCGACCAAGGACGACTTTCAAGTCGTCCTACAGGACTTGACGACTTGAAAGTCGTCCTACAGAAGCAGCGCTCACTCGTGCGTTGCGATCGCGAGCTCCGCCGGTTTTTCGCGCGCGGGCGTGAATCGCACGGTCCAGCCGTCGTCCACGCGGCGGTTGGGCACGATGCGCACGGCAAGCTCGGGGACGCCTTCGCCGCGGGACCAGGCACAGATTGCGCCGGTCACGTCGATCTCGTAGCGCCGCGGCGGATTGAAGTGCTCGAAGACCTCGCCTTGCTTGGAGACGTATCCGGTCTTGATCGGCGCAAGGACTGTGGTTTGCGTCCGCTTCTCGGGCTCGGCCGGCGGACGCTCGGTGCCGATGGTCCACGGGTTGGGAAGCGTGGCCAAGGTCTCATCCGGCCCGACCGTGGGCACCGAAGGCGGTGCAGGCACGTCCATCGGCTTCTGGCCCGGGCCGAGCACCTCGCGGCGGAGGAAGACCATGCGCGGATAGACCGGCTGTTTGCCCTTGGGCGTGGGGACGGGGATCTCAAGCGTCGCGGGGAAGCGGTCGATGACCTTCTGCACCACCACCGGTGTCTTCGCCCACGCGGCGTTGTGGGCCCGGGCGATCTCCTTGCCGCTATCGAAGAGCTGGGCGGGCGTGGCGTCGCGCGAGCCCGGACAATAGGCATAGGTCACCACGAGGCGATTGTCGCCCAGGGCGGCAGGATTCTCGGCCCCGACCGCGATCTTGTTCTGGCCCGGGGCCAGATATGGCAGGGCCTCTTGATTGTGCTGCACGAGGCCGGTTAGCTCGATCGCGGAGATGGGTTTCTGGAACGTCACGCGCAGGTCGTAGCGGTACTTGCCCACGACCGCCTTGCTGAAATCGGCCACGTCCGCGGGCTGCCACTTCTTGCCATCCATAGAGACCTCGGTCTTCGCATCCTCGCCGGCGATCTTGCCGGACGCCTTCACGATGACGTAGGGCGAAGCCATGGGGACGACGAACCGGCCGGGCTTGGCGGCATCCTGCGCTTCGAGCTTGCCCGCGCGCCAGACCACGTTCTCCGCCTGCTGGAGGCTCGCCGCGAAGGCTTCGCTCTGAAAATCGGGATTGAACACGAGCGTGCCGTTGGACCACGAGCGGGCCGGGTTGAGCTCGCGGTACGGCTCCAGGAGCGGGCCCGAGACTGGGCAGTTGCGGTAGTCCTTGTCGCCGCAGGAGTGGCCGGGAGGCCGTTTGCTGCCGGCGAAGTAGTAGCCGTCTTCGACGCGGCTCCAGTTGAGCGTCAGGGCGTAGCCGACGCCGAGGTTCACGGCGCTGGAGTAGGCGGGGTCGTCGAACTTGATCGCGCCCCAGCCGCGCGGGCTGCCGGCGTTGTTGCTGCTGGCGATGCCTTGGACGATGCCCGGCAGGTCGTCGCCGCAGACGAGGAAAGCGGGAGCGGTCCAGTGGATCTTGCCGCCCGCGTAGCCGAAGCGGTTGTCCTTGTGGTAGCAGACCTGGCGGTCCTGGTCCATGACGAAGCCTTCGGAGAGCAGGGCGGGATTGGCCCGGATGTCCTGTTGGCCGGCGATGGTGCGGGCGCCGGGGGCTTGCGGGTCGGGCATCCAGGCGTAGAACTTCAAGAAGGTGTCGAGGTAGTGCCAGCGCCCGCCGTAGGAGACCTCGACGGTGGTGTGGCCGGGATTGCTCCAGCCGCGATAGCGCCAGGGATAGCCGGCCTTGTCCCAGAGGGCGGCCAAGACGGTGTGCTCGCCGCCGCAGAGGCCCCAGCCGTAGACGTGGATGAACTTGAGGGCCGAGATGCCGCCGGGCTCGTTGGGATAGGCGTGGTGGTATTCGATGTAGCGGCAGAAGTTGTAGATGGCGATCACTCGCTCGTCGTCGGTCTTGCAGCCGCGGGTGACGGACTGGACGATCGACTCCAGGGAGGAGCAATCCGGGGCGCGGTCGCTCTGGACCTTGACGTTTTGCAGGGGCCCGGCGAGGGCGGTGGAGGCGGTTAGACACAGAAGAAGCGGTACGAAGTTCCTGTGCATGATTCAATGCTCCGTGGCAACTGAACGCGCGCCGCGCAAGCGCGGCGGCTAAACGGAAACGCACGTCCCGGGCCGACACGGCCCGGCTCTGAACCCTGAACCCCGAACCCTAATTCGTGTGAAACACCTCGCGCATGGTCATCCACTGCTCGCCGGGCTTGCGGTCCTTCTGCGGGACCTGGCAGGGGTCGGTCAGCTTCCACCACCGCTGCGTGGCCGGGTCGGCGGCCATCTTCTTCATGTCGGCCTGGAGATCGCTGCCGGTGTATTCGTAGTAGGCGAACAGATACAGTTTGCCGTCGTCGAGCTTGCCGAGATAGATCGAGTAGTTGCGGATGTTGCACTCTCGGATCGTGGCGAGCACTTGCGGCCAGGTGGCGGCGTGCAGGCGGATGTACTCCTCGGCCTTTTCGGGCTTCAGTCCGATCGCGGCGCCGAAGCGCCGGACCTTCTGCGCCGCGGACGCCGCGACGGCGGGCTTATCGCCGGCGAGCGCCGCCGACACGCTGCTTCGGGCCGCCTCGCTCGATGCGTAGCCGATCATGAGGCCAATCCCCAGCGGGATCAACAGCACCGCCACTTGGCCCAAGAAGTGTTTTCTCATGGTGCGGTTCCTTTCAAGCGGGCGAGCCGAGTCGGCAGGCGTCGCCCTGCGCAAGAGTCACGACCCGGACATCTTGCCTATTGTGACGCTGCTGGACCCCGTGTCAAGCCTTTGCCGCACTTGTGGGTGGAACGACCTCCCTGTCGGGGCCGTCCGTGCTCAATTCCCCCCGCCGGACAGCCGATTCCAACCGTAGACCCTCGTAGCACAGGCATCTTGCTTGTGCTGCCCCCAGCGACAGGCTGGAAGCCTGTCCTACGGAAATCCCCGCACTTACCGGATGACCCAGACTGACGTGAGATCGACCTCGCAGGCTCCCACTCTGCACCGGCCGGGGCTGCAAGCACCGCTCGGCCGCGTCCGGCATTGGGAGCCCGTCCAACTGGCGGGAGAAGGTCCGCTCTCACGCGTCTATCGCGCACGTCCCGAAGGAAGCGGGGCAAATCGCCCCGCCGCATACGCGTTGAAGGTCCTGCGGCCCGAGTGGGAAGACGATCCGCGGGCCGTGGCCTTGCTGCGCCGCGAGGCGGTGGTGGGCAAGGCCGTGTCCCATCCTCACGTGATCTCGATTCTGGCGGCGGGTGTGACGGCGCCGCCGTATTACGTGGTGATGCCGTGGCTTTCGGGCACGACGCTTGCCGGATTGGGCCTGCGCCAAAGGAGACTGGCGCTGGCAGTCGTGTTCTGGATTGCACGGCAGGTGGCCGAGGCCCTGGAGGGCTTGGACGCGACGGGCTGGATGCACGGGGACGTCAAACCGGCCAACATCTTCGCTAGTCCGGAAGGGCACGTCACGCTGTTGGACCTCGGTTTCGCCCGCCGCACCAACCGGCCGGACCCGGGGGTCCAGCGTTGGATGGCGGGGACGTACCAGTACATGGCCCCGGAGGCGCTCACCACGGGCCTGCGGGTCGATATTCGCAGCGACATTTACAGCCTTGGGATGGTGATGTACGAGATGCTGACGGGCCGAGTGCCGTTTCGAGGGCAAGACCCCGGCGAGCTGGCCAGGCAGCACCGCGGGGCTCGGGTGCCCGACGTGAGGCAGTTGGTGCCCGACGTTCCCGCCGAGGCCGCCGCGTTGGTGGGCGCGATGGTTGCCAAGGAGCCGCTTCGCCGTGCGCAAACGCCGCGGGAGCTGGTCGAGCGGCTGACGGCGCTGGAAATCGCCACGTTCGCCCGTCGCTAAGACGGTGGAGCGCCGGGGGCAGACTTTGATTGGCCCTCCAGCAAGACCTCTGCTATTAGTCGTTTCCGGCATCAGCAATGAGCAGCCGGGCGAGCCGCCTGGCCGTCGTATTGAGCGGATAGTCGTCCAGCTCGGCCAGCCGGACCCAGCGGGCATCGGGCGAGTCGCCGCGAGGGACGGTCCCCGCGACGTAATCGGCCCGGTAGCACTGGAGGGTGATGCGGAAGCGGGTGACGCCGTGTTTGAGGGTCGTCCAGCACTCGCGCGGGGCGACGGTCACTCCCGTGCGCCGCCGGACGTTGTCGATCAGCTCACGGCGCAGCGACTTCGCGTCTTTCCCGCGGACTGGGAAGCGTGGAAAATCCCAAAGGCCGGCCCAGCGCTGGCCTTCGGCGGAGCGGACCAACAAGGCCCGACCGTTGCGCAAGACCACCACGGCGGCCTCGCGGCGAGCCTCGGCCGGTGGTTTGGGCTTGATGGCCGGGATTTCCTCCTGGGCTGCCAACTCCCGCGCCCGGCATAGCGAGGCGACCGGACACTCGCAACATCGCGGCCCCCGGGGGACACAGAGCGTGCTGCCCAGCTCCATCAGGGCTTGGTTCAGTAGCCCCACGTGGCGCCGCGGCAGGACCGCTTCGGCCACGGCCCAAAGCAGTCTTTGGCCGGATGCGGAGGCAGTATCCCCGCGGTACGCCACCAGCCGGCTGAACAGGCGGATTGTGTTGGCTTCGAGGATCGGCTGCCGGGCGTCGAAGGCGATCGAGAGGATCGCCCCGGCGGTGTAGCGCCCGATGCCGGGCAGCCGGCGCACGGCCTCCAGGTCGCGCGGGAAGACGCCGCGGTGCCCGGCGACGATCTGCTGCGCTGCCTGGTGCATTTGCTGCGCACGGCGATAGTAGCCCAGTCCTTCCCAAAGGCGGAGGACCTGCTGCTGGTCGGCCCGGGCCAGGGCGGCGATCGTGGGAAGGGCCTTCAGGAAACGCTCGAAGTACGGCGTCACCGTGGCGACCTGGGTTTGCTGGAGCATGATCTCGCTCAGCCAAACGGCGTACGGGTCGCGGGTGCGCCGCCAGGGCAGATCCCGGGCATGGTGTGCAAACCAAACGCGGAGCCGGCGGCGGAACCGTCGCCGCCACGCTTCGGAAAGCGGAAAGCCGGCGCCGGCGAAGCTGGTGGCGGAGAGCGGATCGCCGGTTGAGGAGCGCTGACGGCCTCTGGTCGGTCGTTGCATGTTTTGCGTGGCGCGGGCTAATCCGGCAAAGGAGTTTCCTGGGGCGGAGGAGGTCTCACGAGGAAAGCGGAGCCGATGACGAGAGCCCCGATACTTGCGACCGTCCCAGCCGCAACGAGCCACTGGCGATGCGATCGCGATGCCGCCAAGTAGCGTCTTTCCGGCGGACTCGGCTCCGCGCTGATCCCTTGCTGGAACTCGTCCCACATCCCCATGGCCTGGAAAGGGGACAAACGCAGCATATCGGGGGCCTTTGGCCAAGTGGCCCAGAGCCCGATGACACCTGCCATGCCTGCCAGGAAGACGATTCCACCCAGAAGAGGCAGTCGCTGGCGAATTCCCCAGGCCCCCTTCGAGGCCACGGAATCGGACTCCTGCTCAACTAGCTCCTCCAGCCTGGCGAGCCCCAACATGGTTGGCACGTTCAATTCCGCGCCGCACTCGCAGCGGACCCGCTGCCCGGCCTGAGGGCCTTGAACCGGGGTCTTTCGGCCGCAAGGGCAGGGCAAGAGGTATCTGCGACTCACGATCGGTCTCCCAACGATGATCCCGGCGAGGATCGCTCGGTCGCCGACGGGCTTCTCAGTGTGAAAAAATGGTCGCCGGCGTGCTTCTTGGAAGTCTACCTGAGTGGCGTTGTCCTGGCGAGCGGATCGACGACAGCCTGTGTTCTATGGCCGCCCACTTCTTCCGAAACATCCCCAGTCTGGTACTATTAACAGAATCCCTAGTCAACGTAACTTGCCCAATCTATCTCGTCCTCGGCAGCCGTTGGCGGTCTTGGAAGATTGCGGGGCGGGAAAACACGGACGCAGCCACTAGACGATTCACGCTTTGTGGCTAGAATAAAGTGCCCGGTCCCCCGCATAGCTAGCCTCGGCAAAAGAGGCGTCTGGTGAGAAAGCGCCTTGCTTCCCGCCTCATGACTGCACCGTGGGGACGGTCGATTGTACCGGCTGCTCGTGGTGCGTGATCTATCGCGGCAGGTGTTTTGACAGTCTTGGTGCCTAGTGAGAGTCTGCGCCCCGGGGCACGGGGCGCCAAGGGATCGTCTCGTAATCGGCGAACACGGTGGGTCGCACTCGGTGCCCAACTGCCTTCCTGTTCCGCGCCGGCCGCACTATCGCAGTTCCGGTCTTCCATTTTCCGCAATCCGAATTGTTTGCCAAATCCAGACGTGCGCCGCTGCCTCGATGAATCGGTGGTAGACTTCTCTGGTCTGCCGCCGACCCTCGAGGCTTGAGGGCCCGGAACCCTACCGAGAACATCAGGGAGTTTTGCATTGTTCGACGCAGACGCGATTCTGGACGAACTGGACGACGTCGCTTCTCATCCGCCCGAGGAAGAAATCGATCTGGAGGAGAAGGCCGAAGAAACCCTGGAAATCGAAGACCCCTTGGACGAATCGGTCGAGGAGCTGGACGACGCCGAATTCGAGACGGAGGAGGCCCCCGAGGAGCTGCTGCCCGCGGAAGACGCCGAGTCGTGGTCGGACGATCCGGTGCGCATGTACTTGACCCAGATGGGCGAGATCCCGCTGCTGACGCGGCAGCAGGAGATCACGCTGGCCAAGCAGATCGAAGTCACCCGCGCGAAGTTCCGACGCAAGGTGATGGAGTGCGATTACATGGTGCAGCAGATCGTCCGGGTGCTGCGCCGGGTGCATGACGGCGATTTGCCGTTTGACCGCACGGTCCAGGTCTCGGTGACGGACCGGCTGGAGAAGGAGCAGATCCTCGGCCGCCTGCCGCACAACCTGAAGACCCTGTCGGTGCTGCTGAAGCGGAACCGGCGGGACTACTGCCTCGCGAGCAGCAAGTCGCGGCCGATGGGCCACCGGCGGGCCGCCTGGCGGCGTCTGGGGCGGGCCCGCCGCCGCGCCGTCTATCTGGTCGAGGAACTCGGCATCCGCACCCAGCGGATCGAGCCCATGATCAAGACCCTCGAGGAGTTCAGCCGCCGCGTCGATGAGCTGAAGGCCCGGATCGACGAGAGCAAGCGCGCGGGCGGGTTCCCCAAGGAGCGCGAGCCGTGGCTGGTCGAGTTCCGCAACATCCTCCGCGCGTGCCAGG
>CAYGZI010000053.1:0-16676 GCA_964354245.1 uncultured Planctomycetaceae bacterium | reverse complement strand
CTGCTCCTCGACCCCTGCTTCCAGGACTCGGCATCCCCCGGCCCGAGTGAGGGCGTGGAGGGCCGCTGGGACGAGAAATCCCGCGCCCTGTTGTTCAACTTCATCCGCGAGTATGGGGACCTGGAGTACGTCAATATCGGGCGCGTGCCCGGATCGCTCTCGCTCCGCCGCGAATCCCGCGGCCGGCGCGAGGTCTACATCGCCGAGATCAAGCCGCGCGGCAGCGACGAAGAGATCGTCAAGATCATCCGCATGCAGAAGTGGGGCGTCGGCGAGCGGCTCGACGAGGGCAAGGGCCGCCTCCAGGCCATGACCGAATCCGAGGAATACACCGACTACGTCCTCGACCGCCGACTGGGCTGCCGCCAGCTCGGCATGAACCTCACCCCCCGCATCACCGCCCACAAGATCCCCGAAACCTACTCGGGCAAGCAGTGGGAGGCCCGCGGAGTGACCGTCTGGTCCACGTACTTCGAGCGCGAGTACATCGCGGGGATCGCCACCGACAAGATCCCCGCGGCCCGCTTCGAGAACGACGAGTACGCCATGCGCTTTGCCGCGCTCTTGGGCCGGGCCGCGGCGCCGAACATGATCGTGGGCCGGTGCGACCTCGACAAGAAGGTCGTCTTCGACGATGGCGACGAGGTGGTCCAGGAAAACGCGGCCGGACTGCCCGAGGTCATCGTCGTTTCCGATCAGATGGGAACCTTCAACGATTTCAAGCTCCCGCTGGAGTACTTTGCCAAGGGCTATGCCGAGCCGATCAACCGGCTCCTGCCGCTGGTGCGGCGTCCGGCGGAGTTCGTCAACGCGTATCTGGACGCATTCCTGGAGCGGTTCACCCGCATACAGCAGGAGTACTTCAAGCGGAAGTCGGCCTTCGACAGGCTCTTCAGTCACGAGCGGCTGGACGAGAAGGGGAACTTCCGCTTTCGCTGGGAGCAGGTGCTCAAGCGGCTCCGCGAGACCGACCCCAAGGCCCTGACCGAGGCGATCCGGAAGCACATCAAGGAGGGGCTGGGGGCTAGGGGTTAGGGACTAGCCCCTACGCCGGCGACGCCGCCAGTTGCCCGAGCGCATCCAGCGCCGCCAGCACGGCGTCACGCGAGACCTCTCTCCACCCCGAAAGCTTGTGGTGGAGGATCGCCAGCTTGAAGCTCTCCAGGGCCTCGGCCACGTCCGTCGGCAACGGGGGAAGATGCTCGAACGGACCGACCGCCGGGGCCGCCGCACCGGGCGTCCCGGCGTCGCCCGGCTCGTCCCAAGGCACTGCGCCGCCGGGCTCCTCCAACGCGGCCGCACGGCCCTCCTGCCCGGCGTCCCCCTCCAGTCCGCGGACCTCGCGGAGCGACTCGTGGATCGTGCCCGGGGCCGAGTCATTGGCGGGGTCGTGATCCTCGTCGAGCTCCGCGGCCACGACATCCTCCTCGCGCGGGGCTTGATCGGGCGGCGAGCCGATCGCCTGCCACCGCTCCGCCCGCATCCGCGCCACCGACCAGCCGCTCGCAACGGCCCCCTCCAGCCACATCTCGGCGTCGTGCCACTCCACGGCGGCCTGGAAGTGGCTCCAGTACAGCCCGGGGTAGTCGTCGTAGACCATCCCAAACCGCTGGAACACTCGCCGCAGCCGGCCGACGTGCTGCGGGGTGACGCCGCCCACGCGGCGGCTCCAGGCCTCGTCGCAGTAGACCGCCCCCGGCGCCCCGGCCTCCTTGAGGCGCTCCCGCCACTCGGCGATGATCCGCCCCTTCTCCCAGTTGGTGGTGCTGATCAAGCGGCTCCATCGCCCGACGAAGGGAGCCGAGGTCTCTTCCACCACCGCCTCGGCGGCCAACGCAATCTGCCCGGCCTCTTCCGCCGAGCCCGAAGAAACGCAAGCGTGCTCGTCCATATCCGTGGTATCCGTGCGATCCGTGGTTCTTTCTCGGCGGAGCCGTATGCCACTGCTTCGCCAGAAGCAGTGAAGCCAGCCGACAAGGGCTGCACTGCTTGCCGTACGGCAGGCAGTGGCACACTGCCTGCGCCGCTAGGGCATTCTAGCCGCGGCCCAAGATACCGCCAGGAGCGGGCGCCGTCGCCAAGACCCTTAGGTCGCCCGGCGCCCGGAATTCCCCGGACGAAAACCAGGCCCGCTCCGCGACGGCTGGGTCCCGCGCGCAGGGCAACCGTGAGGAAAACCTGTCGATGGGAGGGAGTCCGCGCCGGGAATCACTTCGAGTCGCGACGCGCAGGCATGGGACCCGGCTGATTGGCGGGAGCCGCCGGTGGGACCGCGGAGGCAGCAGCAGGTTTCGATTCGGCCGGCTTGGCTGCCGCCTTGGCCGCGTCGGCCTTCCCGGCACGCTCCTTGGCCACGATCGTCGCCTCAGCCGGCCCTGTGTCGGGAAGCTGACGCAAAACGAAGAGCACGCGGAGCCGGGCCTCGCCGCCGCCCGGTTGGCCCGCCAGGTAGTCCAAAGCGGGGGCTTGTTGAACGGCGGGCGCCTGGGCCTTGAACTTCATCGCCTTGCGGGGCACTCCGCGCACTCCGTTGTCAGAGTATCTCTCCGCGGCCGCTTTCATGCGGCCCATGCCGCCGAAACCCCCGGGAGCAGCCGGCGGCGGCTGAGTCTCTTCCTTCTCCCGCTCCGCCGCATTGACTCTCTCGGTCTGGCCCTGGCCCGCCATAACTTGGACAGGACCGCTCTGGACCCGCTGCTGGATCGCCATCGGGCCGGCCGGTTGACCGGCGGGAGCGACCTGCTGACCTGTGGGGCCGGCCTGCTGACCTCCTGGGCCGGCCTGCCGCTCGACAGGCGAGCCTCGCTGCATCCGGAATTCCCCCTGCTGGACGCGGGCCGCTGGACCCGGTTGGCCCATGCCTCCGCCGCCCGCGCGACCGAAGCCCCCTCCCGCGCCACCGGGCATCGCCTGTTGCTGTACAGCGGGTCCGTAGGCGGACCGCACTGCGCCCGATTCCGGCTCGGGGCTCACCTGTACTGCGCCCGGCGTTTTCAGACGGACCTTCTCCAGGGCCTTCTGGCCCGCGGGAAACTCCAGAGTTGGCGTTGTCTGCTCGCTGAGAGCGTCTCGCGATTGCACCCCGCCTTTGCCGATCATGCGGCGCTGGTCTGCCTTTTGCTCGACCCTGCCGTCCGGCGCCACATTACCGGTGAGGACGAGCGGGAACAGTTGCGGCTGCTTCTTCAGGCTATCGAGCACCCCGTCGAGCTGCGCCTGGGTCAACTCGACCTCGACGCTCCGCTCTGCGCCGGCCGAGGCCTTCTTGTCCTGCCGCACGGTCGCAGCGAGGTTCACGATCCGCTCAAACGCGCGGTCGCGCACCGCCTCCGGAGTCAACTCGCAGAGCACGACGACCGGTTCTTCGGACCGCTTCCCTACAACCAGCGGCACGGACCCGGCCCCGCCGAAAGTCCCGAGCTGCGACGGGCCGAACTTGAAGCCGTCAACGCCTCTTCCGCCCATTTCCCCCGGGGCCTTCATCTGGCCGGCAACCGTGGCGGGCGAGGGGGCTGCGGGCGGCGTTTCGGCGGCGGGCGTTTTGGCCGCCAAGGGCATCCCGACCGTCGGAGGCGCCCCGCCGCGGCCGCGTTCCATCGCCGCGCTCCGCGCGAACGGCCTCTCACCGGCGGCCGGCTCAGGCTGGTCCTTTGCCGCCGCGAATCCCTTGGCAAGCGGCGCCGACTTCGCGATCTCCGCTGGGCGGCCGGCGGCCGACGAGTCCGCGGCCCCTGCCCGGTCCGACCGGCCTTCCATCGAGTGGCGACGGGCCATCGCCTCATCGACATCCCCGACGGCGCCGATGAAAGACGGCTTGGCCGGGGCTGGCGCTTCCGCCTTGGGCGCCATGGCGACGTGCTTCTCCCGCGACTCCCTTTCTTTCCGCGGCAACTCGGGGTTCATCACCATCAGCAGGATGGCCGCGGCCACGGCAACGGCCGACCACGCAAGATTGCGCCGGCTGAGGGCCCGGCGCAGGATCGTGGGCCAGAAGGACGTCTCGCCCGCCGCGTCGGCGCCGGACGGCTCAGCCGGTTCCGCCGGCCCGCGAGGCACGGACAACATGCGGCGCCCGGCGATCTGGAGGACTTCCTGGCTCAAGTCCTCTTCGAGCTTATGGGCGGGGAGGGATTGCAGGGTGGCGCTGAGCGCGCGGAGCTCCTCCACGAGTTGCCGGGCGGCCGCACTCTGGGCCAGCAACTGCTCGACGGCGGCCTGCTCGGCGGCGGTCAATTCGCCGTCGAGATAGGCGCTCAGCAGCTCGTTTTCCGTCACCTTGCTCTTCATGACCGGACCCGTCGTCCCTTGTGGGACAGCCGCCCTCGGCTGTCCCGGCTGGCACAGCCGGGGGCGGCTGTGCCACCACGCGTGCCACCTACTAATCGTCCACGATCAACACTTCCCTTAATTGTTCTCTCAGTTGCAGCCGCGCGCGGTGCAGGCGGCTGCGGACCGTGCCCACCGGGAGGTCGAGCACCTCGGCAATGGTCTCGTAACAGCAGCCGTCGATCTCCCGCAGGACCAGCACCGTGCGGTGCTCGTCGCTCAGCGCGGCGAGCGCCTGCTGGACCTGGCGGCAACGCTCTTCCCGTTCCAGGCGTTGCCCGGGCCCGCCGTTGCCGTCGACCGGCTCCTGCCCGCTGTTCTCGCGGATTTGCTCCACGGACACCGTGGGGTGCCGGCGGCGGCAAAGGCTGGCGGCCACGTTAAAGGCGATCCGGTAAAGCCACGTGTAAAACGCGCTGGTCTGCTGAAACGTCCCCAACTTGATGAAGGCTTGGACAAAGGCCTCTTGTACGACGTCGCGGGCGTCCTCCGTGGAGCCGACCACGTGGACGACCGTGTTGTACAACCGGTCCTGGTACTTCCGGACCAGTTGCCCGAAAGCCGTCGACTGGCCGGCGAGCGTCTCGGCGATCAATTGGGCGTCGTCGTTCACCGCGTTTCCACTGTTTAGGACGCGCGCACAGGGAGAAAAGTTCCCGCCGGCGCCGGCGGGAGCGGGCCGGACCCCGGTCCGCAGCCCCTCATTCCCAATCATCCCGCAGGCGCTACCGGCTGTCAAACCCTTGTTACACAGCGACTTGCGGAGGGAGGGCTGGCAGCAACCTATTTGGATGGGTATGCCCCCGCCACGGGGGGATGTTCCCCGTTAATCTGGCGATGGTACGCCGGCCTTGCCGAACCTCGCTGCGCGCGATCACCGGGGCATTCTTGCTTCCGCCGCCTCCAAGGAGTTACAATCCCGGTCGCAGGAGGGCAACCCAAACCCGGTGAACTGTCCGGCCGGGTCGTGGGTCACGGGTTTCGGGACGGTTGTGTATGGACCCCATATATGAGCGACTACATCCCGCATTCAGGCGACCGGAACACTGCCCGCAAGTTCACCTGGGGCCAACTCTGGCGGATCAAGAAGTTGGCCGACAAGGCGTGGGCCGCTACGATGGCCCTCTATCCCAACGCGTCCTTTGAAGACGATCACGCAGACGCTTTCCGCCACGCCTATTGGTCGGCACTGATGACCACGCACCTGGGGCCATCGATCGCCAAATACGTGGGCGACCAGCACGAAAACGTCGAGGACAACCCGGCCGACAAAAAGGAAATGGATCTGTTCAACAACCACCTCGGCCGGCAAATCGCGCTCGCCAACATGCGCGCATCGGACGACGATCTCCAAACGGCCTGCCGGAACGCCGTTGCCCAGGGGCGTGCCAAGGTCATTCGTCCGAGCAGCTAAGACCCGTAGGTTATGCTTCAGCATAACAGTAGTAGCAGATTATGCTTCAGCGTAACAGAACCCCGCGGTGATACGCTGGAGCATAACCTGCACGTGTGAACCACCCCATTTCCACGAGCCCGAAAGGAGCCGTCGCCGTGAAGCACTGTGTCCTGCTGGGATTAGTGGTGATCGTTCTTGCCGGGCTGGCCGTGCCGCTGGCGGCCGAGCCCCCCGCTCCGCCTCGCCAAGCGCAGCCATCCGACAAGGTCTTGCGCGTGCCCCGCACCGAGGATTTCGAGCCCAGTGGCCGGGGCGACGCCGCGGCCTGGGACAAGGCCCGCTGGGAGCCGCTCCGGCTTCGCCCGGCCGGCGGCCAGACGTACCAGACGCGGGTCAAGGCGCTCTATTCCAAGACCGGCCTCTACGTCCTCGTGGACGCCGCCGACCGCGCGATCACGGCCACCATGAGAGAAGACTTTCTCGACCTGTGGAACGAAGACGTCTTCGAGTTTTTCCTCTGGCCGGACGAGCGGTACCCTGTCTATTTCGAATACGAGATTTCGCCGCTCGGGTACGAGCTGCCGATCCTGGTGCCCAATTTCGACGGCAAGTTCCTCGGCTGGCGCCCCTGGCACTACGAAGGGCCGCGCAAGACCCGCAAGGCCACCTCCGTCACCGGCGGACCCAAGCAGGCGCGGGCCCAAGTGACCGGGTGGAAGGCCGAGGTCTTCCTGCCCTACGACCTGCTCAAGCCGCTCGGGAACGTCCCGCCAAAGCCCGGAACCCGATGGCGGGCCAACTTCTACCGCATGGATTACGACGGCGGCAAGCACACGACCTGGGACTGGGCGCCGGTCGGGGCCGGCTTCCACGAGTTTGAGAAGTTCGGCACGCTCGTCTTCGAGTAGCGCCGAGAAGGCGGTTCTTTTGCACGGTTGTCGGACGTTGCAGGGCGTCCCCTCGTGCCCAAGCTCCAGCTTGGGCACGCGCTACGTGCGAACCTCCGCTTCGGAACGAGCTAGGAAGATCACGAAAGCACGAAAGGGCGAAAGGCCGAAGAAGGTGTTACCATGCGTGTTACCCGGCGGCGGTTCCTCACTCGCTCGGCTGGCTTCGCTGCGGGCGTTTCTGCGTTGGGCATTCCGGAGATCGGGAAATCGCAAGGCGCCGCCGCCCCGGCGCCGGTCCGCGAGCCGCTGCGGATCAACCACGACCTCCATACCCACACGGTTTACTCCGACGGAGCGGCCTCCATCCCCTTGCACGTCTTCGAGGCCCGGGCCTTCGATCTGGACGCAATGGCGATCACCGACCACTTCACGCCCGGCAGCAAGATCCGCGGCTCCGAAGCGGAGTTCGACCGCTACCTGAGCGAGATCGGTCGCGAGCGCTCGGCGCAGCACGACGTGCTGGTGCTCAAAGGCGCCGAGGCCACTGCGCTGGACGCCGCCGGCCGGATCAGCATCGACGCGCGGCACGCCGCGAGGCTCGAATGGGTCCTCTGCGACCTCGGCGGTTATTCCGAGGGGACGCTGGCCAAAACACCGTCCGACAAGAAGCACTACGTGGACAACGTGATCCGCACCTACATGGCCCTCTGCGACGTCCCGTTCTTGGACGCCATCGCCCATCCGTTCAACACGGGCAACACCAGACCCGCGGCACTGCCCGAGGATTATCCCGAGCGCCTGCTGCGCGAGCTTGCGGCGAAGATGGCCGCCAAAGGCAAGGTGTTCGACGTGATGAACGACACGATCTACTGGTTCCACCGGGCCCCGGTCGCCCCGCGCACGCTGACCGCGCAGTACGTGGAGCTGGTCAAGCTCTTCGCCGGGGCGGGGGTCCGGTTCCAGGTATCGTCGGACGACCACCGCACGGGCCTGGGCAATACGCGGTGGTCGCAGCTCGTGCTTGCCCGCGCCGGCGTGGTGCAAAGCCAGGTGGTGGACCCGGCCAAAATCAAGACGATCGCCTGACCGTTTGCTTGTGGGACGGATTGCCAATCCGTCCTACAGACGAGCCGATTGTCAATATATCCGGTTTGTCGCGGAGGGAGGCGACCCAATGCTCGTGGTGACGCGGCACCTGCAAATCCCGCTCGCGGAGTTCCGCTTCACCTTCTCGCGAAGCTCCGGTCCCGGCGGCCAGAACGTCAACAAGCTGAACACCAAGGCCCAGTTGCGCTGGGCGGCCGCATCCAGCCCCAGTCTGCCCGAGCCGGTCCGCGCACGCCTGCTGCAGAAGCACCGTCGCCGCGTGACTGCCGAGGGAGACCTGCTGATCGTGAGCCAGCGATTCCGCGACGCCGGCCGCAACCGCAACGACTGCCTGGAGAAGCTCCGCGGGCTGCTGCTCGATGCGGCCCACCCGCCGCGCACCCGCAAGCCCACCCGTCCGACCCGCGCCTCAATCCGCCGCCGATTGGGCCTGAAGCAGCGGCGTGCCCGCAAGAAACAACGGCGCCGTGTGGAGACGGAGCAGTAGCGTCGGGGAAACCGGGTCGTCAGCAAGAACCCTGGATTCCGCTGAAATGGGCCGAACCATCTTGTCCCTACGCCGCATCGTGGCCGTCCTGTTGGTCCTCTCCGTTGGCGCCATCGCCGTTACGGAGGGGCGAGAGCTTGTCCGGTCTGACTTCGTCCCCCTGGCCCCGGGCCTTGAGTACTGCCATGAAACCCGTGCAGATGGCCCGCTATCCATCCACGTGCTCCGCATCGACCGGCTTGGGCACCGTTGGGACCTTCAGACGGGACTGGGAGCGGGAACGGTGTTCGGGTTAGAGCCGCTCGACGGAATCGTCAGGCGGGCAAGCACCGCGTTGGGCCAGAAGCCCCTGGCAGCCGTCAACGGCGACTTCTTCGTCATCAAGCCGGGGCCATACCAGGGCGATCCCCGGGGTATCCAGATTGCCAACCGGGAGCTGGTTAGCACGCCGGCAGGCAATAGCCTCTGGGTCTCGGCCGACGGGGACCTTAAGATCGGCCCCATCCGTTCGGAGCTTAGCATCGAGTGGCCTGACGGCAAGACCCGCACGCCGCTTGGGTTGAACGAGGCTCGTTCCGACAATGCCGTCGTGCTTTACTCTCCTACGCTCGGCATTCGGCCCAACGGCACGCCCAAGGAGCCGCCGCGGACTCGCACCCAAGGCGGCCGGGAGCTGATCCTCGATCGCTACGAAGGGCAGCCTTGGCTTCCCATCGAGGCCGGCAAGACCTACGCGGCTCGCGTGCGAGAAGTCCGAGACAGCGGCAATACCCCGTTGGCCCCCGGCCTGTTGATCCTGTCGATCGGCCCGCAGGCATTGCGGACTGTTCCAACGGTCAAGCCCGGCGAGGTCGTTCGGCTGATTGTCGAGACCAGGCCCGACCTCTCGGGCGTCAAGACGGCGATTGGCGGCGGGAGGATTCTGATCCAGGACGGCAAGACGCCCAACGTCGGCCCGCCAAACCAGCCGCGTCATCCCCGGTCCATGATTGGCTGGAATCGGCATCACCTGTTTTTCTTCGTCATTGACGGGCGCCAGCCGGGCCTGTCCATCGGGATGACCTACCCCGAGATGGCAGCGTTGGCCAAGGACTACGGCTGCACCGACGCAATTGAGCTTGACGGGGGCGGGTCTTCGACGCTGTGGGCCATGGGAAGGATTTGGAACTCCCCGTCCGACGGCAGGCCGAGGGCGATTGCCAATGGGCTGATCCTGTTTCGGGAAGCCCGTACGCCGGGAGTCCCCTGAACGGCCCTCGCCGGCCCGCCGGCTGTGGCCGCCGCCTCACGGGTGGTCGACGAGTGGGCTGGGTAGTCCTGGCCGCGGTAACTCCGCAGGACGGACTGCTGCCAGCTCTCCAGCTCGGCCTTCATCCGGTTGACGATCTCCGGGTGCTTGGCGGCAAGGTCCGTCTGTTCGGACAGATCAACCGTCAGATCGTAAAGCTCGTACTTGTTGCGACTGCGTTTGACGAGCTTGTAGCGGTTGTCGCTCCAGGCCGAAGGGCCGGAGTCCGTGTTGACGTTTGCAGTGCCATTATACTGCCAGAACCCGAGCGGTTTGGGCCTCTCCTTCATCCGGCCTTCCACAAGCTGCAACAGGCTGATGCCGTCGAGCGGTTCCACCTGGTTGGGAACTCTCACCTTCAGGATGTCCACGATGGTCGGATAGATGTCGACCACGCCGGAAGGCATTTCGGTGACGACGGGTTGCCTGATCCGCGCGGGCCACTCGATCACCGCGGGCACGCGGATGCCGCCTTCCCACATGTCGCCCTTCCGGCCGCGCAGTCCGCCGGTAACGCCATTGGCGTCTGGGCGGGCAGGGTCTTGCCATCCACCATTGTCGCTGCAGAACCAGACCAGCGTGTTGTCGGCGATGCCGAGCTTGCGCAGCCCATTTCGCAGCGTGCCCATGCTGCGGTCGATCGCCACAATCTCCCCAAAGTACGCCGAGCCGCCCGCCGCCTTGAGGTCCGCAGGCAGGGGCTTGTGCGGCGCGTGCGGATTGCCGAACCAGACGCACGCAAGGAAAGGCTTGTCTTGCTTCGCGCTCTGCTCGATGAACTTGAGGGCCTGCGCGACGATCGCGTCCGAGCCGTCGCCGGTGACTTTTACCGTCTCCCCGTTATGGCTGAAGGTCCAGTCCAGGTCGAAGTAGTTGGAGACCGAGAACCACTCGTCGAAACCGAATGGGCCGGGCCCGAGCGGGTCGGAAGCGGCAATCGGTTTGCCCGGTCCGGCCACCCCGTTCAAATGCCATTTGCCGAAATGACCGGTGACATAGCCGGCCGTCTTCGCGGCCTGAGCGACGGTGACTTCCTGCCTGCGCAGGGGCATGCCGGGCCAAAAGACGCCCATGCGATTCGGATGGCGACCGGTCATCACGCTGGCCCGCGTCGGCGAGCAGCTCTGCTGCGCATAGAAACGGTTGAAGCGCAGGCCCGCGGCCGCCATGGAGTCCAGCACGGGGGTCCGGATCTGCTTGAGGCCGTTGTAGCTCACGTCTCCCCATCCCTGGTCATCCGTCATGCACAGGATGATGTTCGGCTTTGAGGCCGCCCCGTCAGACGGCGTGGCCCGGGTCGCCCCATCAGACCGCTTGGCCGGAGCGGCCTCCAGCAGCGTTTTCATCCCCTTGCCCAACGCATCGCCGACCAGGAAATAGGTCTCCGCGTTGCCGAACTCGTGGTGGCCGTGCCCGGGGTTGGGAGAGTCCTCGGGCTTGCGGACAAAGTCGTGTGTCTCGACGAAGAGCACGTTGCCTCGGAACTCGGGTCGCGCCGCCGCGGCGGCCTGGGCCTTGCGCAGCGTCGCCCATTGGCCCGGGGCCTGCACCCACGGGCCGGTCAACTCGCCGATCACGAAGGGCAGTCGCGGCGCGCTGAGGTCCTTGCGCACGTCGCGGATGAAGTTCACCAGGTTCTGCTCGTACTGCGGCACGGCGGTCTTCGGCTCGCAGCCGTCGTTCCAGCCGTGATACCAGACGAACCCCGCAAGCTCGTAACCGCCGCCGTCGTAACTCGGGAAATCGGTCTTCAGATTCGCCAACGCCTCGCGAATGTCCGTCAGCATCTTCGCGTAGTAAGGCCCGACTCCGCCGCCGGAAGATGGCGGGCGAAAATCTCTGTACAGGCTCTTGCCGCCCCACGCCGTCTTGATGAGCAGCACCCGGTTGTCGAAGTGGTCGCCCATGACGTGGCCGAATTGCAGCTCCGGCCCGAAGTGATGCCGCCCGCCGTAGACTGTGAAACCCAGCGTGAGCGGACCGGCTTTCACCGGGCCGCTGTCGGGCTTGTAGCGCACCCACACGTCGTCCCGCACCGTCCACCGGCCCCGGTCGTCCTTGAGGTGCTTCAGCAGCGGCGCCTTGGCCGGGTCGCGCATCAGGAAGTTCAGCGTGCCTCTGCCCTCGTTGTAGTCCTTTCCCTCGAGGTCGGCGACGGCCTGACCTTCCATGTTGGACTGACCGGCGAGGATGAAGACCTTGAGCGGCTTCGCCGCGGCCGCGCCGAAGCACGACGCGGCACAAGACACGGCCGCGACGAAAGCGAGTATTCTGTGCGGATGATTCATGGTGGTCTCTGTGTCCTGCAAACGTGAAGTTCCTGGAACACTCAATCCGCCTGCACTCCCGCCAATCTGGCGGATGCTCACCCGATTGTCAAGAATCAAAGGCCGTTCGGGCCCAAGAGGTTGCAGGTCCGCCGGAAATGAGGAGGGCGTCAACCCTGCAACTCGCCAAGTAACGCGTGTCGGACCGCTGGCGTGAATCACCGCGGGCGGCTATCATGGGGCGATGGAGGAAGCGAGGAGGGGCCGGACTTGCCACTGAAATCGCGGTGAGGCAGGCATGGTTGGGATTTCCGTTTGCACGGCGCTTTTGGCTCTATCGACTCCGCCGGCCTGGATGGAAGCCTGGAAGCAGCCGCCGCCGGCCGACCGGCCGCTGCAGATCATCCACGGAATCGATCCCCGCGGCCGGATCGTCGAGGGCGTCGACCAAATGGTCCCCGGCCGGCAGCCCGAGGCCGTTGCCAAGGCCGGGATGCAGTTCTACAGAGACCGCGGTTTGGGCGGCGTCGTGTGCAACGTGGCCTTCCGCGACTACCTCCGCTCCGAGGAGAACTGGAAGACGCTGGTGGGCGGAGTCGAGGCGTGCCGGCAGCTCGGCATGGTCGTCTGGATTTACGACGAGGAGGGCTATCCCAGCGGTGCGGCGGGCGGACTGGTGCTCAAGGAGAATCCCGCGTTTGAGGCCCAGGCCCTTGCCTTCGACGCCTCGCGGCCCGATCCCTTCGTGCTCCGCCCCGCCTACGAGCACACGCACGCCAGCAACAACTTCCATGCGGCCCGCCGCTACGTCAACCTCATCGACGACCGCGCGGTCCGCTCCTTCATCGCCAAGACCCACGGCGCCTATTCCGATCGCCTGAAACCCTATTTCGGCGCCACGGTCCAGGCGATGTTCACCGACGAGCCTTCGCTCGTCGCCGTGAACCTCGGGCAACTGCCCGAGAGCGTGCGCAAGAAGGTCCGCGTCGTGGACCCGCCCGATCCCGGCGTCCGGGCGCTGCCGTCGGTGCCGTGGACCTACGACTTGCCCGAGCGATATCGCGAGCGTTTCGGAGAGGACTTGCTGGCCCAGCGGCGGAGCCTCTTCGGCGGCGACTCGGCGGCCGACCGCAAGGTCCGCCGGCAGTTCTGGGCCCTGATCGCCGACCTGGTTGCGGAGCGGTATTTCGGGGCGATTCAAACCTGGTGTGCGGGCCACAAGGTCGCTTCGTCGGGCCACACCCTGTGGGAAGAAGCGCTGATGCACCATCCGGCGCTGGAAGGAAACGGGCTGAAGGCGCTCTGTCTGATGGACATTCCCGGGCTGGACGTGCTCTCGTCCGATCCCGAGGCGGTGATCCACTCCGGCTGGATGACGGCCGCGCTGCCCGCCTCGGCCGCGGTCCTCACCGGGCGCCGCCGCGTTATGACCGAGGTGAGCGATTTCGTGGAGAAGATGGGCGGCCGCGGGCCGGCGAGCCTGGCGGAAATGCAGGCCACGGCGGCGTGGCAAGCGGCGTGGGGCGTCACGGAGTTCACCCTCTACTACGGCATTGCCGACCGGCCGGCCGGCGAGTACCGGGCATACTGCGACTTCGTGGGCCGGCTCAACGCCATCCTCAAGCCCGCCCGGCCCGATCCCCAAGTCCTCCTCTACTATCCGGTCTACGACCTTTGGGCCGAGTACCTGCCGGTGGCCGGGCCGCTTCAGCTCGGCTCGCAGTCGCCGCGGGCGCAGCGGATCGTGCGCTCGTTCGACCAGTTAGGGCAAACCCTCCAGAGGAGCCAAGTCCCATTCGCGCTGATCGACCACGAGCGGCTCGCGGCGGCCAAAGTGGCAAGCGACGGGAGCCTTGCCATCGGGGAACATCGATTCCGCGCGATCCTCCTGCCGGCCGACGTCGAGCTGCCGCCGGCGGCGGCCCGCACGGTTGACCAATGGCGTGAGAAAGGCGGCCGAGTCCTTGCGGAGCGTCCGGCGGTGCGGCTCTCCGGACCGGCGATCATCGAGGCTGTCAAGCCGCCGTATCGGCTCTCGCCGCAGTCACCCTACGTCGCGGCGGGGCACTTCCTCCGCGACGGGCGCCGGGTGATCCTCCTGGCCAACGTGGGCCGGGAAGCATACCAGGGGCATCTCCAGGTCGGCACGGCCGCAGACTGGCTGATCCTCGACCCTGCCACCGGCGCGGTCGCGCCGGCCAAAGCCGGCGGCGGACGACTCGGCCTCTCGTTGGCACCTCGGCAGGCGATCGTGTTGGTCCAGAGCGGCCCCCAGTGACGGATGGCCGCTGGCGCGGGTTTCATCGCCCAGGCGGCGTTTGCGGCGGCAATGACTTGCGCCACGCATGCACGCGGCCGGCGAGCCGCCTAGCGACGTCGGGGTGGCTTGCGGCGAGGTTCCTGGTTTCGGCCGCGTCCGCGGCGAGGTCGTAGAGCTCCGCGCCGGTTCCGTCGGCGTTGATGAGAAGCTTCCACCGGCCGGCTTGGATGGCCACGTTGGGGCTGCGGTCGCGGCCGGCGGGATACTTGAAACTCTCGTCGTTGCGGCCGTATTCCCACAGCAGCGGCTTGGTGCGCTCGGCAGACATGCCCAAGAGCGCGGCGCTGAGGTCTTCGCCGTCGCTCGCCTCGCCGTCGGGTAGCCTGGCCCCGGCCACTGCGCAGAGCGTCGGCAGCATGTCCACCGCGGCCAGGACGGTGGAGTCGTCCACGCGACCCGCAGGCACTTTGCCGGGCCAGCGCACCAAGAGCGGCAGCCGGATGCCGCCCTCGTACAGGCTGAGCTTGCTGCCGCGGAGTCCGGCCGTGCGCGTCCCCTGGAAGGTTGGCAGTGGGCCGTTGTCGCTGGCGAAAACGAGCAGGGTGTCCGCGGGCACGGCGTCCATGAGGCGGCCGATTTGCCGGTCCATTTCCGTCAGCACGCGCGCGAGCCGCTCGCGCGTGTCGCCTTTCGGCAGTCGATCCGCTCCCTTTGGCACCCACGGAGTATGTGGGTCATCGATCCAGACGTTCACAAAGCACGGCTGCGACCGGTGCCGCGCGAGGAAGTCGATCGCCTTGTCCGCGAAGAACGCGGTGCGGTCCCATCGCTTGACCTTGTCCTTGTCCGACCAAATCCAGTCCGTCGCCGTGATGTCGGGATGCGGCTCGGGGCTCTCGTAGGTGCCCACGCCTTCGTCGTACCCGTAGTCGGCGAACTTCCGCGCGTCGGTCACGTCCCGGCCGCCGCCGAGGTGCCACTTGCCGACGTGGGCCGTGGCGTAGCCAGCCAGCCGGAGCGCGCGCGGGAGCGACGGCGCGGCGGGATCGAGAAAGTCCACCTGCTGGCAAGCGCGGTTCCCGGCCCGCGTCTGCAGGAAGCTCGTGATCTGCCAGCGCGCCGGGAATTGCCCGGTAATGAGCCCGCAGCGCGACGGCGAGCAGATGGGCGAGGCGCTGTAGTAGCGATTGAACCGCGTGCCTTCCCTCGCCAGCCGGTCGAGGTTCGGCGTAGGCGCGATGCTCCCCCCGTAGCAGGCAAGGTCGCCCGTTCCCAGGTCGTCGGCGAGGACGAAAACGATGTTGGGCCGCGACGGGGCCGACGCGGCGACTGCCGCGCCGCCGAGTCCCAGAAGCAGGCACGAACCGAAGGCGGCAACTCTCATTCGACTCAGTCCTTCTGCTTCGCCAGCTCCTTCAACTTATCGATCAGGTAATCCTGCACCCGCGGGTGCTTCACGTCCGGCGCGCCGGGATAGACGAGCTCGCACGCGACGCCCACGCTGCGGAGCTTCTCCTGGAGCTTCACGCCGAAGTTGGCCGTGTGCGTCGGGTCCTTCTGCTCCTGACCGAGCGCGGGCGGCGCACCGTAGATGAGGTAGACCGGCGGGTCATCGGCGCTCGCCAGCGCGTACGGCGAATACTCCGCGATCCACGGCAGGATCTCCCCGCGTCGCGCGAGGAACTCCCCAAAGTCCGTCGTCTCCTTGCCGTTGACCTGCTTGAAGATGCCGAACGCGTGGCTGCCGTAGCGGCTGTTGGGCGTCCACTGCTTCATCTGCTGCGGGTCCAACGTGGTCTGCGCACCCGTCACCGCGGCGCACCACAGGCGGGTCGATTCGCGGGCGACGGGGTCGGAACTCTTCGGGTCGGCGAGGTCGTCGTGAAACGCCAGCCAGAGGCTCGAACACGCGCCGGCCGAGCCGCCCGACGCTCCGATCCGCTGCTTGTCGAGGTTCCACTCGGCGGCCTTGCTGCGCACGAGCTGCAATGCCCGCGCGGCGTCGTGCAGCGGCGCCTTGACCGGCGGCGTCACGCCGGCGGCGCGGGCGTCCTGGATGAACCGGTACTCGATCGACGCAACCGAGATGCCGGCCTTCAACATGGCCGGCAGCAGGCCCGTCAGCCCGCTGGTGCGGTCGCCGCCTTGCCAACCGCCGCCGTGGATGAAGAACAACAGCGGCGTGGGTTTGTCCGACTCGGCCTTCCAGAAGTGCAGCACCTGCTTGGGATGCGGGCCGTAGGGCATGTCCGCCAGCGTGGGCGCGGGCGAGATTGCCTTTGGAGCGGCGGCCTTTTTCGCGGCGGAAGCCTTGGCTTTCGCCTTCTTGGCGCCCGGCGCCGGCGGGGCGCCGTGGACGAGAAGGCAGCTTCCAAGAACCCCAACGGCAACAATGAAGGAGAAGAGCGATCGTCTCATGGCGTGGCTTGACCTCCTATCGCGATGGATTCGTCTTTGCCCAGTTCGTTCAGCCGTCGAGGGTCCAGCCGGGGCGGTATTTCCGGCCCAAGAGATCGTTGGCCTCGGGGCAATCCGTGACGCGCCCGGCGGCGCCGTCGTACGCGATCTTCCTGCCGACGCGGTAGGCGACCAGCCCGAGCAGCAACTGCTCGATCATGTTGCCGCTGTACTCGAAGTCGCAGGCCGTCTTGAGGC